>NZ_JBFAOO010000118.1:0-23692 GCF_040675265.1 Microbispora sp. NPDC049633 | reverse complement strand
TTTCCTTTTCTGACCCCGCCGCCGGTGGTTTGGGCCCTCCTTACCCTGCTGCTTAGGGCCTCACCCCACCCCGGGGCCCGCGCGCCGCCCCGGGGAGGGGCCGGCGGCCGGTCGGCGTCCGGAGGGGGCGCGGCACGCGGTGCCGCGCGGCTCACTCGGCGGAGAAGACGTGGTCGCTGATCAGGCGGGTGGCCCCGATGATCCCGGCCGTGTCGCCCAGCTCGGACAAGACGATGGGCAGGTTTCCGGTCGCCAGCGGCAGCGAGCGCTGGTAGACGACGCTGCGGATCTCCGCGAGCAGCGCGTGGCCCAGACCGGCGACCCCGCCTCCGATGATCACCAGGCCGGGGTTGAAGAAGCTCACGAGGGACGCGAGCACGAGGCCCACGTGCCGGCCGCCCTCGCGAATCATCCGTACGGCGGCGGCGTCGCCCGAGCCGGCGGCCGCGGCGACGTCCTCGGCCGTCAGCGTGCCCTCGTGCGTGAGCCGCTCCGCGAGGAAGGGGGACTCGCCCGACTCCGCCGCGGCCAGGGCGTCGCGGGCCAGCGCCGCGCCACCGAAGTAGGCCTCGAGACAGCCGGTGTTGCCGCACGTGCACAGGGGGCCGTCGTCCGACACCCGGATGTGGCCGATGTCGCCGGCGCTGCCGGTCACCCCGCGGTAGATCTCGCCGTCGACCACGATGCCGCAGCCGACGCCGGTGCCGATCTTCACGAGCAGGAAGTCGCCGACGGCCCTGGCGAGCCCGGCGTGCAGCTCGCCGAGCGCCATGATGTTCACGTCGTTGTCCACGAGCACCGGGCAGCCGAACTCCCGGCTCAGCGTCTCCCGAACGGGAAAGCGGTCCCAGCCCGGCATGATCGGGGGCGAGACGGGCGTCCTGTCGAGGAAGCTCACCGGGCCGGGCACGCCGATTCCGACGCCGTGGATCTCGGTCGTCTCGCCGGTGCGCAGCTTGCCGACGAGTTCGAGGGCCTGCTCCAGCACCGCCTCGGGGCCGTCCCGCACGTCCGCCGGCTTCGACAGGTGGCCGAGCACTTCAAGCTCGCCGTTCGTCACCCCGACGTCGATGGACGTGGCGCCGATGTCGATGCCGACGAAGCGCAGGTGCGAGGCGATCCGCACGATGCCCGACCGCCGCCCGCCACGCGAGGCCGCGAGGCCGCCGGTTTCGAGGAGATTCAGCTTGGTGAGCCGGTCGAGCTCGAGTGCGAGCTTCGACGGTGACAGACGGGCCACCTCGCCGAGTTCGGCGCGTGAGCGCGCGCCGTCCTGACGCAGGAGGCGCAGGAGCCGCGCCTGGTGCGGGTTCTCGGGGCGAGCCGTCATTCGCTTCACGCCGCTCTTCGGGTCGGGGAATTCGGGGTGCGTGCCAGAAGTGACTCTACTTCTGCTCCGACGACATCAACTTTATTACAGCAAACCCTTACTTTTTGCCCTACAGGTGAAAAGTTTCTGAGAATCTTGCCTTCCCGACCGCTTTGTCGGGCGTTGTTCCAATGGGTGACTATCTGTGCTCTTTCTGTGGCGGCGAGGTTCCCGCTTCGTGGCGGACACGCCCCGCGCCGATGCGGGAGCCGCGCGTACGGGCCGATAGTTTTTCCCCATGGACGGGATTACGGGTCGTCATGTGATCGTCGTCGGCGGGGGCATCGCGGGTCTGGCCGCGGCGCTGCACCTGAACCGGGCCGACGCCGGTCTGCGGATCACAGTGCTGGAGGCGGCGCCGAGGGTCGGCGGCAAGCTGTACGCCTCACAGGTGGCGGGGGTGGAGGTCGACGCGGGCGCCGAGTCGATGCTGGCGCGGCGGCCCGAGGGCAAGGAGCTGGCCCGGCTGGCCGGCCTCGGCGACGACCTGGTCGACCCGGGCACGACGCGAGCCGCGGTCCTGTCGCGCGGGTCGCTGCGCCCGCTGCCCCGGCAACAGGTGATGGGCGTCCCCTCGGACGTGGTCGCCCTCGCGCGCTCGGGCGTCCTGTCGCCGGCCGGGCTCGCCCGGGTGCCCCTCGACCAGTTCCTGCCGCCCACACTCGTGACCGGCGACGTCTCCGTCGCGGCCTACATCCGGGCCCGGATGGGCGGCGAGGTCGTCGACCGGCTGGTCGAGCCGCTGCTCGGCGGCGTGTACGCGGGCCGAGCCGACATGCTGTCCCTGGACGCGACCATGCCGCGGATCGCCGCCGCCGCCCGCACCGAGCGGTCGCTGCTGCAGGCGGCCAGGAGCATCGCCGCGGAGGCGCCCGCGGACGCCGGGCCGGTGTTCACCACGCTCAGGAACGGCCTGGGGTCGCTGCCCGCCGCCGTCGCGAAGGAGTCGGGCGCGCAGATCCGCACCGGCGTCACCGTACGCGACCTGATCCGGACGCCGGACGGGTGGCGGCTGGTCACCGGGCCCACCCGGGACGAGGAGGTGATCGACGCCGACGCCGTCGTCCTGGCGGTCCCCGCGCGGCCCGCCTCCCGCCTGCTCCGGCGTGAGGTGCCGAAGGCGGCGGCCGAACTGGCCGGGATCGAGTACGCCAGCATGGCGATCATCACTCTCGCCTATCCCCGCAGCGCCTTTCCCGAGCCGCCGGAGGGCAGCGGCTACCTCGTGCCGCCGGTCGAGGGCAGGCCGGTCAAGGCCGCGACGTTCAGCAGCGTCAAATGGCCGCACCTGGCCGAGGCCGACCGCAACGTCGTGATCGTGCGGTGCTCGGTCGGCCGCCTGGGCGAGGAGCTTGTGCTCCAGCGCGACGACGCCGAGCTGACCGCCCTGGCGATGAACGAGATGGCCGAGATCATGGGCGTGCGGGGCCTGCCGCTGGACACCCGGGTCACCCGCTGGGGCGGCGGGCTCCCGCAGTACGACGTCGGCCACCTCGACCGGATCGCCCGGGTGCGCGCCGCGATCGCCGGGCAGCCCGGCCTCGCCGTCTGCGGCGCGGCGTACGAGGGGCTCGGCATCCCGGCGTGCGTCGCGACCGCCCGCACCGCCGCCAAGCTCGTCGTGGAGCACCTGCGGAGCGACCGGGCGGCGGCCTCCGACGCCTGACCGCACGTCCGGCCCCCGGCCGCCGGTGCGTATTCCCGGAAGGCACCCGGCGGCCGGACCACCACGTCGTACCGGCAGAATGGAGGCATGACGGAGCCTGCCCCGCGGCCCAAGGCACGCGATCTCAACCTGGTCATCCGATACACCATGTGGTCGGTCTTCCGGCTGCGCGACCAGCTTCCCGTCGCCCGCGACGGCGTGGCCGACGAGGTCGAGGAACTGCTCGCGCAGGCGGCGGGCAAGGACGTGACGACCCGCGGCTGCTACGACGTCGCCGGGTTCCGCGCCGACGCCGACTTCATGTTCTGGTGGCACGCCCCCTCGCCCGAGGACCTGCAGGAGACCTACACCCGCTTCCGCCGCACCACGCTCGGCCGCGCGAGCGAGCCGGTCTGGTCGGCCATGGCCCTGCACCGCCCGGCCGAGTTCAACAAGTCCCACATCCCGGCCTTCCTCGCCGAGGAGGAGCCCAGGGGCTTCGTCTGCGTCTACCCCTTCGTACGGTCGCTGGAGTGGTACCTGCTGGAGGACTCCGACCGCCGCAGGATGCTCGCCGAGCACGGGAAGATGGCCCGCGACTACCCCGACGTGCGGTCCAACACGGTCGCCTGCTTCGCGCTCAACGACTACGAGTGGATGCTGGCCTTCGAAGCCGACGAGCTGCACCGCATCGTCGACCTGATGCGCCACCTGCGCGGAGCCGAGGCGAGGCGGCACACCAGGATCGAGATCCCCTTCTACACGGGCACCCGCAAGCCGGTCAGCGAGCTCGTCGCCGCGCTGCCCTGACGATCGCGACCGCCAGGACGGCCCAGGTCAGGGCCTCGACCAGGGGCCCCGCCGCGCCCAGGGCCATCGCCAGCGGCAGCGTCGCCGGGAGGACGACGGCGACCGCGAGCGGGACCAGGCCGGCCAGCCACAGCACGATCCCCGGCGCGTACAGCGCGCCGAGCGGGTCCGGCGGGTTCACGGCGAGGACGAAGGTGGCGGTCACCGGGACCGCCACGACCGCGTGGCCGAGGCCGTACAGCAGCGCCCCGGCGTCGCCGGTCCGCCCCCAGCCCGGCGCCGGGCGGTGGACGCGGCGCCGGGCCAGGACGGCCCCGATCGCCGCGACCAGGTAGAGGGCGTAGGCGCCCTCGGCGACGTAGTCGGCCGCCGAGGCGAACGGCACCGTCTGCGTGTGCAGGATCTGTGTCACGCCGAGCGTCAGCGACGCCGCGACGGCCACGAGCGGCGCGGCGACGACCGAGGCGACGGCGGGCCTCCCGCCCGCCGGGTCGTCCGGACGCGCGGCTCGATCATGTGCGGTGGCGGGAGTGCGGGGCGACGCGGTGGCGTCCATGACGTTCTCAGCCCGTCGCTAGTCCCGCCGCCCGCGCGGCGGCGACCGCCTCGGCGCGATCGCGTACGCCGAGTTCGACCAGGACGCCGGACACGGCGTTGGCAATGGTCTTCGGGCTGACGCCCAGACACGCCGTGATCGCCTGGTTGCCCAGGCCCCGCGCGACGAGTTCGAGGATCTCGTACTCCCGCTCGGTGAGCGTGGGGGGAACGGCCGCGCGGACACCCGGGGCGGCGCGTGCAGGAGCTTGATCACGGCCTCGGCCGCGCCGGTCCCGAAGACGGCCTGGCCCCGGGCCGCCGCGCGCACCGCGGCGACCACGTCGTCCTGGGCGGCGTTCTTGAGCAGATAACGCCTCGCCCCCGCGCGGACGGCCGCCAGCAGCGACAGGTCGTCGTCCGACATCGTGAGCATGATCACGCTGGGCGGGCGGGGCCCGACGGACAGGCGCCGGGTCGCCTCGATGCCGTCCATCTCCGGCATCGCGATGTCCATCAGCACGACGTCGGGGGAGTGCTCATGGACGGCCGCGAGCGCCCGGCGGCCGTCCTCGGCCACCGCGACGACCTCGATGCCCTCCACGGTCGACATCAGCGCCCCGAGGCCGTCACGGACCACGGGGTGGTCGTCGACGACGAGCAGCCTGATCACAGGGGAATCCACGCGGTCACCACCGTTCCGCCGCCCGGAGCGGCGTCGATCGTCAGCTTTCCGTCCAGCTCCTCCACCCGCTCCCGCATCGAGGTCAGGCCGACTCCCGGGACGGCCTGCGGCCCGAGTCCAGCGCCCGTCGCCGCGGACGCTCAGCTCGAACCCGCACGCCACCCGGCCCAGCCGTACGGCGCAGCGGCGGGGCGCGCCGTGGCGCACCGCGTTCGTGAGCGCCTCGCGGGCCACCAGGTAGGCCGTGACCTCCACGGCGGCGGGCAGGCCGCCCACGTCCTCCGCGGTGATCTCGATCTCGACCCCGCCGTCGCCCAGCGTCGCCGCGGTGTGCTCCACGGCGCCGGCCAGGCCAAGCTGGGCCAGCTCGGGCGGCCTCAGCCCCCGGACCAGGCGGCGTACGCCCGCGCCGGCCTCGGCGACCTGGCTCCTGATCTGGGTCAGCAGGCCGCGGGCCCGATCCGGGTCGGCCTTGAGCGCGTTGCCCGCGGCGTCCACGGTGAAGCCGATGCCCGCGAGGAAGGCGCCCAGCCCGTCGTGCAGGTCCCTGCTGATCCGCCGCCGCTCCTCCTCCCTGGCCGTGACGAGCAGCGTCCGCGAGCGCTGCAGCGCCGCCGCGCGGTGGGCGGCGGCGAGCGCGGCCCCCGCGTGCGACGCGAGCGGGGCGAGCACCCGTGCGTCGCCTCCCGACGCGCTCAGGGCGCCGAGGATCTCGTCCTGGAAGCGCAGCGGTACCGACACGCCGAGAGGGGCGGGCGTTCCCCGCTCGAGGACCTTGAGCGGCTCGCCCGGCGCGCCCAGCTCGGCCCGCACGTACGGGGCCCGGGTCGCCTCGGCCGCGGCGTCGGCGACGGCGGACAGGATCTCCCCGGGCTCCGAGGTCGCGGCCAGGCGGGCGCCCAGCCGGGCGTGGACGGCCTCGGGGTCGGGCCCGCCGCCGTACAGGATGCGGCCGGAGGCCCGGCGCAGCCAGCGGTGCAGCGGCTCGACCGCGACCGCCACGGCCGCCGCGGCGGCGACGTGCGCCCCGGTGAGGCCGTCGACCGCGAAGCACAGCAGGGCCAGCGCGCCCGCCAGCAGCCCCAGGGTCAGCGCGCGGCGCAGCCACGGACCGGTCCCGTACAGGTCGTGGCGGAGCATCGCCACGCCGACGCAGGCCGGCAGGGCCACCGGCCGCCAGGCCCGCCCGGGCAGGCGGCCGTCCGGCACGAGCAGCAGCAGGACGCCGCCCACGGTCAGCAGGGCGGGGGCCCAGGTCCACGTGCCCACCCAGGCGGCCCAGCGGGCGCCCGGCAGGCCGGGACGTGCGGAGTAGGAGTCGGCGAAGTAGGCGACGGCGCCGAGCACGGTCACCAGGCAGCACGGCCCCACCGCCCCGCCCTCGCGGCGGGACAGGAGGTAGGCGCCGAGCGGGGTGAAGCCGAGCAGCGACCGCCGCGTCCACGGGGTCGGCGCCGCCCAGCGCCCCGCCTGCCGGGATTACGACGCAGGCCAGCCCGAACACGAGCCAGGACATGACGGCCCGCACGCGCCCCCCTCCGAACGGCGTCGACAACCGACCCGTTCAGAAGGGACATTCTGGTGGACCGTGCGCGAAGCGTCGGAAACGGTCTTGGCTGCCGGAAGTCTTTGCCATACTGTGACGAAGGATCGACGTCTATGTGAGGCAGAGTGGCAAGCGGGCTGGCACGTTCCAGGGGGCGCCGCCGCAAGAGGCGGGCCCGTTCGCACGTCGTCGAGGTGTCGCTGGGGGTGACCGCCTTCGCCGTCGGGGCCGCCGCGATCGCCTGGCCGTTGTCCCGGTCCGACGCGGCTCCACCCCAGCGCGCGGTCGCCGCGCCCGCGCCGCAGGCATCCCCGGTGGGGGAGCTGACCGTCGCGAGCGTCGACACCGGCGAGAAGGCCGACGCCAAGCGGGAGAAGAAGGAAAAAAAGGCGGCCGAGCACAAGGCCTCGGGACCGTCGAAGTACACCGACACGAAGGCCGAGGCCTACTTCCGCAGCAGGTGGAACGACAAGACGGCCAAGCGGGTCAAGGACATCCGCACAGAGGGCGGCTACCTGCGCATCTACACGAACCTGCCGGAGAACGCCGACAACTCCAAGACCGCGATCACCCTGTGCAAGCGCGGCCTGGAGTACCTGGCCGAGCGGGGGGAGGCCAACCCCGTCGTGTTCGTCCAGTCCCGGTTCGGCGAGAACGGCAATCCCGTCCTCGCCAACGTCCTCGGGCCGGACGACGACGACTGCCGGGTCACCTACCCCAAGCCCAAGTGATGGTCAGTCGGCCGGCCGCAGGGTCAGGCACACGGAGTTGATGCAGTACCGGTCGTCCGTCGGCGTGGGGTAGCCCTCGCCGTAAAACACGTGCCCGAGGTGCGAGTCGCAGCGGGCACAGCGGACCTCCACCCGGCGCATGCCGAGCGAGTCGTCCTCGTGCAGCGTGACGGCGTCCGACTCGGACGGCTCGTAGAACGACGGCCAGCCGCAGTGCGACTCGAACTTGGTCTCCGACCGGAACAACTCCGCCCCGCACGCGCGGCAGGAGTAGACGCCGACGGTCTTGGTGTCGACGTACTCGCCGCTGAACGGACGCTCCGTCCCCGCCTGCCGGAGGACCCGGTACTCCTCGGGGGAAAGCCGCGCGCGCCACTCGGCGTCGCTCTTGACGATCTTCTCCATAGCTCACCACCCTGCCTTCTGTGGCCCCTCGCGGGGATTACGAACTGAGGAACCCCGCGACGGCCAGGGATCTTCCCGGCAGATGTTCACGGTGCGAGGCATCCTTTCCCCGGTCTTCCGGCGTCTTCACTGACGAGGGGCTGATCGCCGCACCCGCGGGGGCGGTCGCCCGCACCGCCGTCAGGGCGGCGAAGCACCCGACCCGTGCTGGACGCCGCCGGACGGTGAGAGGAGGCCGCCCACGGGCGGCCGTCGTGGTCCGTCCCGTCGCGTACGGCGCAGCCGAACGCGAGCGCGCCGTACGCGACCACGCGCCTGCGCCGGTAGGGCGCGGCCGTGGGAGCGCCCGGTCCGGCCGCCGTCGGCAGCCCGGGACGGACCCCCTCCTCCCTATAGGGTCGGTCCATGGCTTCGCCGTACATCGAGATAGAGGTGGGTGGCCGCACGGTCAAGGTCACCAACCCGGACAAGGTCTACTTCCCGGAGATCGGCGCCACCAAGCGCGACCTGGTGGAGTACTACGTGAGCGTGGGGGGCGGCGTGCTGCGCGCCCTGCGGGAACGGCCGACCTACCTCAAGCGGCACCCCGACGGCGTCGGCACCGACGCGATCTACCAGAAGCGGATGCCCCGGCATCCCGACTGGATCGAGACCGTCACGGTGCGCTTCCCCAGCGGGCGCACGGCCGACGCGTTCTGCCCGACGGAGGTGGCGGCCATCGCGTGGTGCGCCAACCTCGGCACGATCGACTTCCATCCCTGGCACGCGCGCCGGGCCGACCTCGACCATCCCGACGAGCTGCGCATCGACATCGACCCGCAGCCCGGCACCTCGTTCGAGCAGGCCCGTGCGGTGGCCTTCACGGCCAGGGAGATCCTCGACGAGCTGGGCATGACGGGCTTCCCGAAGACCTCGGGCAGCCGGGGCATCCACGTGAACGTGCGCATCGAGCCCCGCTGGACCTTCACCGAGGTGCGGTACGCCGCCATCGCCTTCGCCCGCGAGGTCGAGCGGCGCTCGCCTCTCGCGACGAGCGCCTGGTGGAAGGAGGAGCGGGGGGAGAAGATCTTCATCGACTACAACCAGAACGCCCGCGACCGCACGGTGGTGGCCGCCTACTCGGTCCGCGCGCGGCCCGACGCGCGGGTCTCCGCGCCCGTGACGTGGGAGGAGCTGGCCGACTGCGACCCGCGCGACTTCGACATCAGGACGATGCCGGAGCGGTTCGCCAAGCTGGGCGACGTGCAGCGGGCGATCGACGATCGGGCCTGCGACATCGGCACGCTGCTGGAGTGGTACGACGCCGACGAACGGGGCGACATGCCGTACCCGCCGAACTACCCGAAGATGCCCGGCGAGCCGAGGCGGGTCCAGCCCAGCAAGGCCAGGCCGGCCGGAGGTGAGGACGCGGCCGGGTGACCCCTCCGTGCCGTGTGCCGGCACGATGCTGGCTTTTGTCCGCCTGTCTCCGCTCTTGATCGGCTCTTGCATTCCCGCCCGGTGTCCCTGGAGGCGGGTGCGGGGATGGTCCTGGCGAGCGCTCGCCGACGGGGGAGCGGGCGCTCGTCCCCGGGCAAGACCGCAAACGGACGAACCTGGAACACCCGAGCGCCTCGCCCTCGCACCGCTGCAGGGGGCGGGGCGCCTTGCACGAGACCGAGCGGGGGGAGACACCCGGATGTGCCTGAGCTGCGGCTGCGGCGAGCCTGACGACGACCACGGCGATCCCGACCACATCACCTGGACGGATCTGCGGAAGGCCTCCAGGGCCGCGGACATCAGTCCGGCGCAGGCCGCCGACAACATCAGGTCCGGGACGCAGTCCCTCGGCACGCCGCCTTCCTGACCGCCGGGCCCCGGCCGCGCGCCCGGCGGGGAGAGCGGGCCGTTCTCCCCTGGTTGCAACAGGTGGAAGCCGCCGCCAGACCGATATTTACGGAGAGTGACCAAGTGACAACACCGGTCAAGAGGATCACCATGTCCAAGCCGTTCTGCGCCCTCGCCGGCGTCGGCCCCTACGCCCTGGCCAAAGCCGGCGAGGTGTACGAGGACATGGCCGTCCGCGGCCGCAGGCTCGTCAGCAGGATGAGCCGGGAGGCCGCGCAGGAGTTCGAGGAGACCGCGCACGAGCTGGAGGACCTCTCCAGGTCCGCACGCCAGGCGCAGGAGAGGGAGAAGGAGACCGTCGCGCAGACGGCCGGCCGGGCCCGCGCCACCACGGGCACCAGGGCCTGACGCGCCGGGCCGTGACGCACCCGGCCGGGTTCCCGGGGAACGGGAACCCGGCCGGTCGCGTGAGGCCCCCGCCCTCACCGGAGGGCGGGGGCCCGTCGCCGTTCAGCGTGCGCGCGGCCACGCCCCGTCGTAGCGGTAGCCCAGTTTCTCGATGTCCAGGACGTCCGCGACCGTGTCGCCGTACCGCGGCAGCCTGCTCGCCTCGGTGACGTTCCCGTAGGCCGACCGGATCGGGACCTCGGGGTGGCGGAAGCGCCACATGTGCCAGAGCAGGTCGCCGAAGCAGGCGACGGCCCAGAACAGGGGGTCGTTCGGGGCGACGGGCTGGGCCAGATCGCCTCCTATGCCCATCTGCACCGCTCCGATGTGGATCTCCAGCTGCATGTTGAACACCTGGAAATCCGGATTTTTCAGCATGTTGGCGATCACCTCGGAGGTCGCCCACGCGGGAATCGTCCCGCCGTCGGCGTAGGACCGCCGGAGCGGATGAGCTCGCGGGATCTTGGCGGTCCATCCCGCGAACGCGCCGTCGAGCACGGCGTGATCGCGCGCGGCGTTCCCGTTCCCCCCGAAATACTTCTTCGACAGCATCGCCGAGCGCGCCGGCGCCCGGCCGTCGAGAGGCCAGTCCCAGTACGGCACGGACACGGCCGGATCGACGCGCCGGAGCTCCCGCTCGAAGTCCAGAAGGTATCTGCGCTGCCAGGGCAGGAAGAAGCCGTTGGCGTGGGTGGCCGCGAAGCCGTCCGCGTAGGTCCGGACCAGCGCGTCGTAGGTTCCCCGCGCCTTGAGCGCGCGCACCGCCCGGACGAACGCCGCCCACTGCGCCGTGCTCATGTCGCCGGCCCGCCGTCGGGTGCTCATGTCGCCGGCCGGTCGTCGGGTGCTCATGTCGCCGGCCGGTCGTCGGGCGCTTATGTCGCCGGCTCGCGGGCGCGTGGTCATATCACCGGCCCGCGGGGTGGCCATGTCACCGGCTCGCGGGCGGGCCCGCGGCCGGGCCGGGTCCGCGTGCGCCGCCATCCCGCCCGCCCCGAGCGCCATCGCCGCCGTGCCCCACAACGCCGTGCCCCACAACGCCGATGCCAGCATCTCCCGCCTGCTCGGCCCCCGCATGTGCGCCCCCCGAATGTCGCCGCGTTCCGTGGCCTGGTCCGACCGGCGCAAAGATTAGAACGGCACAGCCGCCGGGGCGCCGCATTTGACGCCGTGTCGGCCTGTCGGGGGCGATGGGACGGCCATCGGCGGCAGCGGGCCCCCGGTGGGGAGACCGCGCCGGCCGCCGTTCGGACGTGCCGTAGGAGGCCAGGACCGCCTGATCACTCGGCGGAGAGTGCGCGGACGAGCCGGGCGACCAGGGGACGCGTCCGCTCGAACGAGGCCTCGCTGAGCGCGGGTGAGCCCACGATCGAGCGCATCACTCCCATGCCGAGCAGGAGCGCGCCGATCAGCTCGGCGCGCAGCGCGGTGTCCTGGCCTTCGAGACGGTCGGCGAAGTCCCGCAGGTAGCCCTCGCACAGTTGGATGTGCAACTGCTCGCGCACGGCGGGGTTGCCGGAGGAACGCAGCATCACCAGGAACGGATGCTCGCCGTGGAACTTCTCCCAGCCGCCGAAGACCACCTCGCGCAGCAGGGTGTCGGCGATGTGGGGGACCGGACGGTGCGGGTCGGCGGTCACGCCCGCCGGTATGTCCACGCGCACCGCCTCGGCGTACAGCTTCCTCTTCGAGCCGAAGTAGCGGGGGATCAAGGCCGGGTCGACGCCCACGTCGGCGGCGATCTCGCGGATGCCGGTGCCGTCGTAGCCCTGCCGGGAGAACCGCAGCCGCGCGGCGTCCAGGAGGGCGGCGCGGGTCGCGGCGCGGTCGCGGCGCCGGGGGGCCGGCGGTGGCTGCTCGCTCATGCGGTCAGCATAAGTCATCAAATGTTGACTTACGTGCCGGGCCCCTTCTAGCGTTCGAGTCATCGGTCGATGACTTGACGGCGGCCCGAGAGGGAGACCATGCGAACCTATGTGATCACTGGGGGCACGGACGGGATGGGAAAGGGGCTGGCCCTGCGGCTCCTCGGCCGGGGCGACCGGGTGATCGCTGTGGCCAGCGGCGCGTCCAAGGGACGGCTGCTGCTCGCCGAGGCCGAGCGGATCGGCGGCGCGGACCGGGCGGTCTTCGTGCCGGCCGACCTCAGCACGCTGGCGGGGATGCGTGCGGTCCTGGGCGAGATCGCGACGGTCACCGATTCCGTCGACGGGGTGGTCTTCGGAGCCCAGCGGTTTCGCCCACGGCGGGAAGAGACCGAGGACGGGTTCGAGTTCACCTTCGCGCTGGCCTATCTCAGCCGGTACGTGCTCGGACACGGACTGGTCCCAGCCCTCGAACGGGCCGGGGCGCCGGTCATCGTGAACATCGCCGGTCCCGGCGGCCTGCCGGGCGCCGTCCACTGGGACGACCTGCAACTGCGTGAGGGCTACAAGGGCATACGGGCCGCCATGCAGTCGTCGCGATGCAACGACCTGCTGGGCGTGGACTTCCCGCGCCGCCACCCCGGGGCGCGCACCCGTTACGTGCTCTACAACCCGGGATTCGTGCGGACGAGCATGGCCGACCCGCTGCCCCGGCATCAACGGATCCTCACCAAAGCGCTGGCGAGGGTCTTCGCACAGCCGGTGGAGAAGGCGATCCTGCCCGTCCTCCGGCTGCTGGACCGGCCACCCGCCGAACCGGTCACGGCCTTCATGCGCGGCAAGCCGCTGCCTCTCGAAGGCGAGGACTTCGACCCCGGCCGCGCCCGGCGTCTGGACGAGGTGACTTCGCGGCTGCTGAGCGCGGGCGGCACCGGCGCCGCGCCCACGGTGGCAGGCCCGTTCGGCTGACGGCGGCCGCCGCGGCGACGAGCGTGGGACGGGGCGTCGCGGGCGGCCTTGTCGGTGTCGTGTGCCACTGTAGGAAGCGTGCGCCGCATCCACCCCTACTCCGAGGACGAACCGGACATCCCCGCCGCCTACGCCTACCCGCGCGACCACTGGCTGCGCCTCAACATGGTGTCCAGCGCCGACGGCGCGGCCTGGGTGGAGGGCCATTCGGAGGGCCTGTCCGGCCGGGCCGACAAGCGGATCTTCGGGCTGCTGCGCGGCCTTGCCGACGTGGTGCTGGCCGGGGCCGCGACGGTCCGCACGGAGGGATACCGCCCGGCCCGCCCCCGCGAGTCGTGGCGGGCCCTGCGGGAGGGCAGGCCCCCGGCGCCGCCCATCGCCGTCGTCACCCGCCGCCTCGACCTCGACATCGAGGCCCCGCTGTTCACCGAGGCCGAGCCGTACGCCCGGACGATCGTGATCACGACGGAGTCGGCGCCGAAGGACCGGCGCGAGGAGGCGGCCGGGAGGGCCGACGTGATCGTCGCGGGCGACGAGGCGGTCGATCTCGCGACCGCCCTGGGCGAGCTGCGGGACCGGGGGCTCGGCCGCGTCCTGTGCGAGGGCGGCCCCCGGGTGAACGCGCAGCTCGCCGCCGCCGGCCTGGTCGACGAGCTGGCGCTGACCGTGAGCCCGCTGCTGACCGGCGGCGACGCGGCGCGCATACTGGACGGCGTCGCGTCGCACACGCCGCTGACCCTCGCCCAGGTGCTCGAAGAGGACGGGTTCCTCTTCTGCCGATACATCAGGGAGGCGCAGGATGAAGCCGCCGGTTGAGCCGCAGATCCCCGACCTGGAGCTGCCGGTCGTGCCGCCGGTCACGCCGATGCTCGCCAAGGCCGTCAAGGCGTTGCCGAAGCAGGACGGCACGCTCTACTACGAGCCGAAGTGGGACGGCTTCCGCTGCATCGTCTTCCGGGACGGCGACGAGGTCTTCCTGGGCAGCAGGAACGAGCGGCCCTTCACGCGCTACTTCCCCGAGCTGGTCGAGGCCGTCAGACGGGAGCTGCCGCCCAAGTGCGTCGTGGACGGCGAGATCGTGCTGATCAGGGGGCAGTCGCTCGACTTCGACGCGCTGCAGCAGCGCATCCATCCCGCGCAGTCCCGGGTGCGGCTGCTGGCCGAGAACACGCCCGCGTCGTTCGTCGCCTTCGACCTGCTCGCCACCGCGACGGAGGACCTCATGGAGGCGCCGTTCTCGGAGCGCAGGGCCCGGCTGGAGGAGGCGCTGGCGGGCGCGGGCCGGTCCGTGCGGCTGACGCCGGTCACCCGGGACGAGGGCCGGGCCGCCGAGTGGTTCGACGCGTTCGAGGGCGCCGGACTCGACGGCATCGTCGCGAAGCCGGGCGACCAGCCGTACACGCCGGACAAGCGCGTGATGTTCAAGGTCAAGCACGAGCGGACGGCCGACTGCGTGGTGGCGGGCTACCGCGAGCACAAGTCCGGGCCGGTCGTCGGGTCGCTGCTGCTCGGGCTCTACTCGCCGGACGGCCGCCTGCATCACGTGGGTGTCGCGGCGTCGTTCCCGATGAAGCGCCGTGAGGAACTCGTCGAGGAGCTCGCGCCGTACCGGGTGCGGGACCTGAGCGAGCATCCGTGGGGACACTGGGCCGAGGTCGCGGCGGGCGGCGCCGAGGGCCAGCGCCTGCCCGGCGCCGTGTCGCGGTGGAACGCCAAGAAGGATCTGTCGTTCATCCCGCTGCGGCCCGAGCGGGTGATCGAGGTGGCCTACGACCACATGGAGGGCGACCGGTTCCGCCACACCGCCCAGTTCCGCCGCTGGCGGCCGGACCGCACTCCCGAGTCCTGCACCTACGAGCAGCTCGACCGCCCGGTGAGCTACGACCTCGACAAGATCCTCGCCCGCTGACCGTCCTGCCGCGGCACCGGGCGCGCACGCGGGCGGCCGTACGGCCCGGTCCCCGGCCGGCGCGGCGGGTCAGCCGGTGAGGGCGCGGACGGCGGCGGTGACGACGACGGCGACCGCGACGATCACCAGGAACGGCGCGCGCAGCAGCAGGGCGACCGCCGCCGCCGCGAGCCCGGCGGCCCGGGCGTCGACGACGAGCGTGCGGCCGTCGGCGAAGGTCTGCAGGGCGATCAGGGCGGCCAGCGCCGCGATCGGCACCAGTGTGGCCAGCCGGCGTACGAGCGGCCGTTCGAGCACCGCCGCCGGGACCGACAGCCCGAGCAGCTTCACCGCGTAGCACCCGGCGGCGGTGACCACGATCGCGGCCCAGATCATCGGTGTCCTCCTCGGGGCGAGCGGCGGGCGTTAGGGCGGGCGCTGCGGCGGGCGTTAGGGCGGGCATTGGGGCGGGCGCTGGGGCGGGCACTGCGGCGCGCGCTGGGGCGGGCACGGAGCCGGGACACGGCCAGCACGGCCGGTGCGGCGAGCACGGCCACCAGCACCGGCACGCCCGCGGGCACGAACGGCACGCAGGCGAGGGCCAGCACGACGGCCAGCGCCGCCACCGCCGCCTCCTGCCACGGGAAGGCCGTGCCCCCGGCCGTGCCCTGGGGCGTGTCCCCGGCGGTGCCCCTGGACGTGCCCTGGGCCGTGTCCCCGGCCGTACCCATGCCCGCGCGGCCCGTCTTCGCGACCGGCCGCTCGTCCTGAACGGCGGCGGGGACGGACGCATCGATCCCCGCAGCATCGGGTCCGGACGCATCGGGCACGGAAGAATCGGGTCCGGACGCATCGGGTTTGGCAGCATCGGGCGCCGCGGAGCGGCTCCGGAGCATGGGCAGGAGCAGGGCGAGGAAGACGGCCGGGCCGGCGACGTCGAGCCCCCAGGCCGCCGGGTCGCCCAACGCGGAGGCGCCCAGCGCGCCCAGGAACGTGGTGATGTTCCAGCCGGCGTACAGGCTGGCCCCGGTGACCGTGAACCCGAGCCGGGCCAGGCGCCGGTCGGGCTGGGCCAGGGCCACGGCGGAGGTCTCGTCGATCACCCACTGCGCGGCCAGGGGACGGACCGCCGCGGGGAGCCCCAGCAGCTGCGACAGCCGCAGCCCGTAGAAGGCGTTGCGGACGCCGAGCAGCAGCGCCCCGGCCGCGGCGGCGAGCGGGTTCCCGCCGGTGCCGAGCGCGCCCACCAGCGCGAACTGGGACGCCCCGGTGAACACGAACAGCGACAGCACGCAGGTCTGCACGACGCTCATCCCCGCGCCCGCCGAGGTGACGCCGAACGCGAAGCCGGACAGGCCGACGGCCGTGCCCACCCCGAGGGCGTCCCGCACCACCGCCGCCCGGGGCTTCGGCGGCAGGCCGGCCTGCACTGATGTCCTGGTCACCCGCCCGAGGGTAACGAACTGGGCGGGATAGTCCCTTATGGGGGTCAACGCCGTGTTCGTCCCCGCCTGTCTCGCCTTCCGAGGTCCACGGAGTGGCTCGGGCCGGGACCGGCCGCCCATGCGCGGAGGCGCGTGGGATCAGCCGGCGCAGACCAGGATCCGCATGGACCGGTCGGCGACGCAGATCTTGGCCCCGGCGGGCAGGCTCTCCTCGGCGTACGGATCGTCGCGGACGCTCTCGTCGGCGGTGTCGAGGACGGGACGCCAGGCGGCCCCCAGCTCCGGGCCGGGCAGGGCGAACGTCAGGCTCTCGTGGTGCGCGTTGATCAGCAGCAGGAACGTCTCGTCCCTGATCCGCTCGCCGCGCGGGCCGGGCTCGCTGATCGCGTCGCCGTTAACGTACACCCCCAGCGACTTCGCGTAGCCCGTGTGCCAGTCGCCGTCGGTCATCTCGGTGCCCGACGGCGTGAGCCAGACGATGTCCCTGCTGCCGCCCCCGACGGTGCGGCCGTGGAAGAACCGGCGCCGCCGGAAGACGGGATGCGCCCGCCGTAACGCGGCCAGGCGGCGGACGAACTCGAGCAGGTCGTCCTCCTGGCGCAGCAGCGACCAGTCGATCCAGGAGACCTCGTTGTCCTGGCAGTAGGCGTTGTTGTTGCCGTGCTGGGTGCGGCCGAACTCGTCGCCCGCCAGCAGCATCGGCACGCCCTGCGACACGAACAGCGTGGCGAGGAGGTTGCGCCGCTGCCGCCGGCGTAGCCGCACGATCGCCGGGTCCTCCACCGGGCCCTCGGCTCCGCAGTTCCAGGAGCGGTTGTCGTCGGTGCCGTCGCGGTTGCCCTCGCCGTTGGCCTCGTTGTGCTTGTGGTCGTAGGAGACGAGGTCGGTGAGGGTGAACCCGTCATGGGCGGTCACGAAGTTGATCGAGGCCACCGGGCGGCGGCCGCTGCTGGCGTACAGGTCGCTCGACCCGGCCAGGCGCGAGGCGAACTCGGGCAGCGTCTGGGACGCGCCGCGCCAGAAGTCCCGCACGGAGTCGCGGTACTTGCCGTTCCACTCGGTCCACAACGGCGGGAAGTTGCCGACCTGGTAGCCGCCGGGTCCGACGTCCCACGGCTCGGCGATCAGCTTGACCTGCGAGATCACCGGGTCCTGCTGGATCAGGTCGAAGAACGCGCTCAGCCGGTCCACGTCGTGCAGCTCGCGCGCCAGGGCGGCGGCGAGGTCGAAGCGGAAGCCGTCCACGTGCATGTCGAGCACCCAGTAGCGCAGCGAGTCCATGATCAGCTGGAGCGCGTGGGGCGAGCGCACGTTCAACGAGTTGCCGCACCCGGTGTAGTCGAGGTAGTAGCGGCGGTCCTCCTCGCGCAGCCGGTAGTAGGCGACGTTGTCGATGCCGCGGAAGCCCAGCGTCGGGCCCATGTGGTCGCCCTCGGCGGTGTGGTTGTAAACCACGTCGAGGATCACCTCGATGCCCGCCTCGTGCAGGGCGCGCACCATCGCCTTGAACTCCTGGACCTGCTCCCCGCGCTGCCCGGAACTGGCGTAGGTGTTGTGCGGCGCCATGTAGGCGATCGTGTTGTAGCCCCAGTAGTTGGTCAGCCCTCTGGCCACCAGGAAGTGCTCGGGAACGAACTGGTGGACGGGCATGAGCTCGACCGCCGTGACGCCGATCGACAGGAGGTGGTCGATCACGGCCGGGTGCGCCAGCCCGGCGTAGGTGCCCCGCTGCTCCTCCGGGACGGACGGATGGCGCATGGTCAGGCCGCGCACGTGCGCCTCGTAGATCACCGTCTCGTGGTACGGCGTGCGGGGCGGCCGGTCGTTGCCCCATTCGAAGAACGGGTTCACGACCACGTTCTTCGGCATGTAAGGCGCGGAGTCCTCGGTGTTGAGCCGGGCGGGGTCGGCGAACTGGTAGGAGAACAGCGACTGGTTCCACCGCACCGAGCCCTCGATCGCCTTGGCGTACGGGTCGAGCAGCAGCTTGGACGGGTTGCACCGGTGCCCGTGCTCGGGCCGATAGGGCCCGTGCACGCGGAAGCCGTACCGCTGTCCGGGCATGATTCCCGGCACGTACCCGTGCCAGACGAACCCGTCGACCTCGGGCAGATCGACGCGGGTCTCCCCGCCTCTGTCGTCGTACAGGCACAGCTCGACTCGCTCGGCCGCCTCCGAGAACACCGAGAAGTTGGTGCCCACACCATCCCAGGTGGCGCCGAGCGGGTAGGGCTCTCCAGGCCAAACCTCGCGCATGTAACCTCATTCTCCACTGCCGGGGCGAATCGTGCACCCGCGACGACCCCTGCTCTCGCACGGAAACGCGGGAGCCCCCGCCGGACCGGGTCCGGCGGGGGCTCCCGCTGACGCTCAGCCGACGAGCTCGGCCTTGAGGCTGATCGTCGTGCCGGCGAGCGCCTTGCTCACCGGGCAGTTCGCCTTGGCCGTCTCGGCGGCCTGCTGGAAGTCCTCGGCCGAGAGGCCGGGCACCTGTCCCCGGACGGAGATCACGATGCCGGTGATGCCCTCACCCGGCTGGAAGGTCACGTCCGCGCGGGTCTCCAGCGACTGCGGCGGGGTGCCCGCCTGGGCCAGGCCGTGGGACAGGGCCATCGAGAAGCACGAGGAGTGGGCGGCGGCGATCAGCTCCTCCGGGCTCGTCTTGCCGTTGGCCTGCTCGGCCCGGGAGGGCCAGGAGACGTCGAAGGTGCCGACGCCGGAGGTGTCGAGCGAAACGGTGCCCGAACCGTCGAGCAGCGCGCCCTTCCACTGCGTCGTCGCGGTACGAGTGGTCGCCATGGCGATATCCCTTCAGTAAGCGGAGCCTATCCACAGTGACCTTAACGCCGCCGCCGGTGCGCCGGGCTCACCGGCATGGCCGGTCGGCTCACGCCGGCGCCGCGCGGTCGAGGATCGCATCGAGGTCGAGGCCGGACGGCAGCGTGCCGAAGGCGCGCCCCCAGTCGCCGGACAGTCGCGAGGCGCAGAACGCGTCGGCCACCGCGGCGGGGGCGTGCCGTACGAGCAGGGAGGCCTGCAGGACCAGCGTCATCTCCTCGGCCACCCGGCGCGCGTCGGCCTCTCCCGCGGAGGCGAGCGTCTTGAGCGCCCGCTCGGCCGCGTCGGCGACCCGTCTGTCCTCGGCCGCCGCCACCTCGGCGAAGAAGGCCTCGACCGCCTCCGGCTCCCTGGCCAGCACCCGCATGAGGTCGAGCGCGGCCACGTTGCCCGAGCCCTCCCAGATGCCGTTCAGCGGCGACTCGCGGAACAGCCGGGGCATCTGCGACTCCTCGACGTAGCCGTTGCCCCCGAGGCACTCCAGCGCCTCGGCCGCGTGGACCGGCGCCCGCTTGCACACCCAGTATTTGGCGGCGGCGAGCGCGGCCCGCCGGAACAGGCCCTCGGCCGCGTCGCCCCGGATCGCCCGGTCGGTCGCCCCCGCCAGGCGCGTCATGAGCGTGGTCGCCGCCTCGGACTCCAGCGCCAGGTCGGCGATAACCGAGCGCATCAGCGGCTGCTCGGCCAGGGCCCGGCCGAACGCCGTGCGGTGGCGGGCGTGGTGGAGCGCCTGCGTCAGCCCGTACCGCATGCCGGCGGCCGAGCCGATCACGCAGTCGAGCCTGGTCATGTTCACCATCTCGATGATCGTGCGGACGCCACGGCCCTCCTCGCCGACGAGGAAGGCGACGGCGCCCTCGTACTCGACCTCGGCGGAGGCGTTCGACCGGTTGCCGAGCTTGTCCTTCAGCCGCATCAGCCGCAGCGCGTTGCGGGTGCCGTCGGGCAGCACACGGGGGAGCAGGAAGCACGACAGCCCGCCCGGGGCCTGCGCCAGCACCAGGAACACGTCGCACATCGGGGCGGAGTTGAACCACTTGTGGCCGGTCAGGGCGAAGCTGCCGTCGCCCAGCGGCTCGGCCCGCGTGGTGTTGGCCCGCACGTCGGAGCCGCCCTGCTTCTCGGTCATCGCCATCCCGGCCAGCACGCCCCGCTTGTCCTGCGGCGGGCGCAGCCCGAAGTCGTACGTCCGGGAGGCCAGCAGCGGCTCCCACTCCGCCCGCAGCGACGGCGAGTGCCGCAGCGCGGCCACGGCGGCGTACGTCATGGAGATCGGGCAGCCGTGCCCGGCCTCGACCTGGGACCAGGTGAAGAACTTGGCGGCCCTGGCGACGTGCGCCCCCGGCCGTGCCGACGTCCAGGGCGCGGCGTGCGCACCGCTCTCGACCGCGACCGCCATGAGCTCGTGCCAGGCCGGGTGGAACTCGACCTCGTCGATCCTGTTGCCGTACCGGTCGTGGGTGCGCAGCACGGGCGGGTGCTCGTTGGCCAGCCGCCCCCACTCCTGCGCCTTCGCCGAGCCGGCCAGCAGGCCGAGCTGACGCAGCTCTCCGGTCGCCCAGTCCGCCCCTTCCCTGGCGAGCCCCTCCAGCAGCGCGTGATCGGCCGAGACGTCGTTGCCGGTCAGCGGGGGCACCTGGTTGGTCACGTCGTGGGTCACTGGGTCCTCCTGCGGTCGATGCCGGGACTCGTCCGTCCGGGAAGTCCACGATGCGGGGAGTCCGGTACTGCTGGGACTCCATCTCAACACTCCGGGCGGCCGGGACAAACACCGGGCGGAGTCCGGGTCCGGTCAGGCGCCCGAGATCTCCAGACCGAGCTCCTGTGCCGCCTCCAGGGCGAGATCGCGGGCGTAGTCCTGGTCGGCCCCCGCCTCGCACAGCACCCGGTGGATGCCGTCGAGCGCGCGCCGGTCCCCGCGCCCGGCCAGGCCCCGCGCGGCCTCGGCCACCGTCGTCAGATCGCGGTCCGCCAGGCGCGTGGTCAGGGCGTCCCTGATTCGGGTGCTGTCGGCGGCCAGGCCCGCGATCCCCATCGTCGCCCAGTCGCGCACCTCGTCGTCGGGGCACTCGCTCAGCCGGATCAGCGTGGCCAGCCCGTCCTCGTCGTCCGGGGGCAGGACCGCGGCGAGCGCGATGGGGTCGTGGACGGTCGGCTTCCGGCCCGGGCTGTTGACGATGTTCAGCACCTCGGGGAGCGCCCGTTGGTCGGCGTGGTGGCCGAACGCGTGCAGCAGCGCCTCGACGACCGCGGGCTCGCTCTCGTGCCGGGCCATGTCGCGGAGGATCGCCAGAGTGCGGTCCCGGTAGGGGGCGCGCCCCGCGTCCCGGCCGGGCCCCGCTCCCCGGGCGACTCCCGGTTCCTGGCCGACCACCGGTTCCTGGCCGACTCCCGGTTCCTGGCCGACCACCGGTTCCCGGCCGATCAGCGTCTCCTGGCCGATCAGTGTCTCCCGGCCGGGCCGCGTCTCCTGACCGAACTCCGCGAGCACGTAGACGCCGAACTCCCGCTCCACCGGGTCGTCGCTCTCGCACAGCCGGGCCAGCGCGAGGAACGTCTCCTCGTCGTGGCGGGACTGCAGCGCGTGGACGGCCGCCCACCACGTCTCGTCGTCCTCGTCCAGGGCGCGGTACGGCAGCACGCGCCTGAGCAGGACGTCCGCGGGCGGCCGCAGGCCGAGCGCCGACTCCAGGACCGTCGCGACGGCGGCGTGGCCGCGCTGGCGGGTGATCGAGTAGCCGCCGTCGGCGCCCCGCGCCTCGACCGTGATCCGCCGGGTGCCGTCCGGTGCGGAGCCGTGCGCCACCAGCACGGTGTGCTCGCCCTCCACTCTCGTGGAGACCTCCTCGCGCAGCATGGCTTCGAGATCCACCGCCGAGAGCCGCGTGGCGATCTCCAGCGGGGTCGCGCCGTCCCAGCCGGGCGCGGACGGGTCGGCGCCGTGTTCGAGGAGGGACCAGACGATCCCGTACGCCCCGAAGATCGCGGCCAGTGTCAGCGGGGTGTCGCCGTCGTCGTCGGCCCGGCCGGGGTCGGCCCCCGCGTCGAGCAGGATGTCGGCCGACTCGAGGTTGCCGTTGGCCGCGGCCCACAGCAGGGCCGTCCAGCCGCCCTCCTCCGCCGCGTCGGGGTCGGCGCCGCCGTCGAGCAGCGCCTGCACGGTCTCGGCGTGGTCCCAGCAGGCCGCCGCGCAGAGCGGAAGGCCCTCGTCGTGCCCCCCGCTCGGCCGGTCGGGGTCGGCGCCGTACTCCAGGAGCAGCCTGACGATGTCGTGGTGACCGGCGACGGCCGCCCGGTAGAGCGGCGTCGTTCCCTGAGCGGGGTTCACGGCGGTGTCCGGGTGCAGCATCGCCGCCACCCGCGAGACGTCCCCTCCCGCTATCGCCTCGAGCAACCTGCTGCGGGTCACGTTTCCATGCTCACACAGCCCCGGGCGGCGTCGTCGTCAGGGATCGTCCTCCCGCCGCGCCAGAGGACGGTTCCGGGATCGTTCCCGAGGAGGATGGGGGAGCGGCGCCGGCCGGGATACGGTAAAGGCGTGACTGATCCGGGTGGAATGCGGGCATCCGACGCCGAACGCGAGTCCGTGGTGGAGCGGCTGCGAGTGGCGTCCGCGGAGGGACGGCTGACCCTCGCCGAACTGACCGAGCGCACCGAGGCCGCCTACCTGGCGCAGACCCACGGCGAGCTCGCCCAGGTCACCGCCGACCTGCCGGGTGCCGCCCCCGTCTCCGCCTCCGCTCCTGTGGCGCCGGCCGCCGGGGGAAGCAGAGTGCGCAAGTGGATCGTGGCGGTGCTGGGCGACGCCAAGAGGACCGGCTCCTGGCGGATCGACGACGGCATCGGCGCGGTCTGCGTGATGGGCGACGTGGTCCTCGACCTGCGCGAGGCCGAGGTGCGCGGGCGTGAGGTGGACATCGTCGCCACGTGCGTGATGGGCGACGTGAAGATCATCGTGCCGGACGGCGTCGACGTCGAGCTCTCCGGCGTCACGATCCTGGGGGACAAGAAGGTCCAGGTGGTCGAGGCCCCGCGTGGCCAGGCCGCCCCCGTGGTCAAGGTCACGGCGTACGTGCTCATGGGCGACGTGAAGATCATCGGCGACTCCCGGGCCGACCCGATCAAGCGCGGCTGGTTCGCCTGGAGCGAGTGGTGGCAGGAGCGCCGGCAGCGCCCTGGCCACGGCGGATACGACCTCCACGACCGCCGCCACCACGGCCTGCACTGAATCCGCCGGATCGCCCACCCGGAGCGTGCCGCCTGCGCGCGTCCCAGTTGGTCACCATTCAGCTGCAAGATCGACTCTCTACATCTGGTGCTCGTCTGTCACTGCGAAGAGATGAGCATCGATGCGCATACGTTGGAAAGCCGTCCTGGCCGCGATCCTGACGGCCGCGGTCGCCCTGCCGGCCTCCGCGGCCACGGCCGCCGGACCGGCCCCGCGGGACGCCGTCAGGGGAAGCGTGGGCGGCGAAGAACGGGCGGTGCGTGCCTTCTGGACACCTGAGCGGATCGGCCAGGCGCGGCCGCCGGCCGCTCCGCAGGAGCCCGTCACCGAGAGATCCGGAGACGGCCGCCCGCCCGCGGAGACGTCCCCGGAGACGTCCGCCGGGCCGGTCCTGGTGCCCGGGCGCGCGCCCGCGTCCTCCGTCGCCGCCGCGAGCCTGGCCCAGTTCGCCACTCCCACG
>NZ_JBFAOO010000117.1:0-24017 GCF_040675265.1 Microbispora sp. NPDC049633 | reverse complement strand
GATCGGGGCCGCCCTGCTGGTGGCGCTGATCCCGGCCCGGCGGGCGGCACGGGCACAGGTGCCCGTCACCGCCCGCTGAAGGAACGGCGGACTGTGAAGCGCCTGTGGCTCAGGCCCGCCCGTGCCGCTCAGTCTCTTCTGAAGACACCGCAGGCGATCCGGCCGCCCGAATCGCCGGCCTTGAGCGTCTCGGCGTCGGGCCCGGCCGTCCCCGAACGGCTGTAGCGGTCGGGGATGTTCGCCTGGTTGTCCGGCTTGGCGTGGACGACGATCGAGGTGCCGTCGCCGCTCAGCAGGTCCTCCACCCTGAACCGGTCGGTGACGACGGCGGCCTGGCCCACGCCGTCGCCGCGGACCAGGAGATCGGGCAGATCCCCGGTGTGCCCGGGGTGCGAGCCCGAGCCCAGATGCGGGCCCGCGCTGAAGAAGGGGCTGCCGGTCGCCGGGTCGGTCGAATTCGGGTCGCAGACGCCCTTGTCGTGGATGTGCACGCCGTGGAACCCGGCCGGCAGGCCGGTGGTCCTGATCTTCACCTCGGTGCCGCCGTTCTCGTCGTTCTCCACGCTGACCGTCCCGACGTTCCGGCCCTGCGCGTTCGTGAGGGTCGCGGAGGCGTCGACGTCGCGCGGCGCCGCCGGCGTCCGTGCCGCGGCGATCCCGGTGACGGCCGCGCCCGCGACAAGCGCGACGGCCAGGGACAGGTAGGTGTGCCGGAACATGAGGATCCCCCTCTCGCCGATGCGAGCGATCCGCCCGTCTACGTCACGGTAGGCACGCCGGGCGAAAGGGGTGGGCCAAGGCGGCGTCAAGTCTGCCGTCGATGCGACGACGCCCCGCCCAGGGGCCCGTGAGGGCCCGAGGGCGGGGCGCGCCGGGCGGCCGGATCAGGAGGAGGGCCGCAGGGACAGCCAGTAGAAGCCGTAGCCCGGCAGCGTGAGCAGGTAGGGCAGGTCGCCGACCACGGGGAAGGAGACGCCGCCCCGGCACTCGACCGGAGTGACCCCGGAGAAGCGCCGCAGGTCGAGCTCGACCGGCTGGGCGAAGCGCGACAGGTTGTTGACGCACAGGACCACGTCGTCGTCCTCCTCCCGCAGGAAGGCCAGCACGCTCGGGTTCGGCGACCACAGCTCGGTGTAGTCACCGGTGCCGAAGATCGGGTGCTCCCGCCTGATCTGCAGCATCCGCCGGGTGAAGTGCAGCAGCGACGACTCGCTCTTGATCTGGGCCTCGACGTTCACGGCCTGGTAGCCGTACACGGGGTCCATGACCACCGGCAGGTAGAGCCGGCCGGGGTCGGCGTCGGAGAACCCGGCGTTGCGGTCCGGGGTCCACTGCATCGGCGTGCGGACCGCGTCGCGGTCCTCCAGCCAGATGTTGTCGCCCATGCCGATCTCGTCGCCGTAGTACATGACCGGCGAGCCCGGCATGCTGAGCAGCAGCGCCGTGAACAGCTCGATCTGGTCCCTGTCGTTCTCCAGCAGGGGGGCCAGGCGCCGCCGGATGCCGAGGTAGGCGCGCATGCGCGGGTCCTTGGCGTACTCGGCGTGCATGTAGTCGCGCTCTTCCTCCGTCACGGTCTCGAGCGTCAGCTCGTCGTGGTTGCGGAGGAAGATGCCCCACTGGGCGCTTTCCGGCAGCTTCGGGGTGCGCGACATGATCTCGGAGATCGGTTCGCGGCTCTGCCGGCGGACGGCCATGAAGATGCGCGGCATCAGGGGGAAGTGGAAGGCCATGTGGCACTCGTCGCCGCCCACGGTGGGGTCGCCGAAGTACTCGACCACGTCCTCGGGCCAGCCGTTGGCCTCGGCGAGCAGCACCCGGTCGGGGTAGATCCGGTCCACCTCGGCGCGGACCCTCTTGAGGTAGTCGTGGGTCTCGGGCAGCCCGGCGCAGGAGGTGCCCTCGCGCTCGAACAGGTACGGCACCGCGTCCAGCCGGAAGCCGTCGACGCCCAGGTCGAGCCAGAAACGGATGACCTCCATCATCGCGTCCTGGACGTCCGGGTTGTCGTAGTTCAGGTCGGGCTGGTGGTGAAAGAACCGGTGCCAGTAGTACTGCTTGCGCACCGGGTCGTACGTCCAGTTCGACTCCTCGCTGCCCACGAAGACGATCGGGACGCCGGAGTACTTGTCCGGGTCGTCCGACCAGACGTAGAAGTCTCCGTACGGGCCCTCGGGGTCGTTGCGGGACGCCTGGAACCACGGGTGCTGGTCGCTGGTGTGGTTCATGACCAGGTCGGTGATGACCCGGAGTCCGCGCTCGTGCGCCGCCTCGATCAGCTTCACGAAGTCGCCGAGGTCGCCGAACTCCGGAAGGATCTTGAGGTAGTCGGAGATGTCATAGCCGCCGTCCTTGAGCGGGGACTCGTAGAGCGGCAGCAGCCAGAGGCAGTCGACCCCGAGCCACTTGAGGTAGTCGAGCTTGTCGATCAGCCCGCGCAGGTCGCCGGTGCCGTCGCCATTGGAGTCCTTGAATCCGCGGACCAGCACCTCGTAGAAGACCGCGCGCTTGTACCAGCGGGGGTCCTGCGAGGTGAAATCGGTGATCTCCGGGAGATCGCCGGGTGAGGCCCCAAGTGGCCCCGGAACGGGGTCAGGGCAGGGCGCAGCAGCGTTCATCTGGTTCTCGCTTGAGATATAGAGGGGGCGCGTGGTCAGGTCACACCCGAGCTTTGAAGCTCACGCCGTGATGTTTTGCTCTAGTTGACCAAAAATACCACCTGAGGTGGCCTGACCGAAAAGGCTGACAGGGGTTTGACATGCAGTTTTTACCTGTTTCCGGCTGATCACGTACGGCTACCGCACAAGCGCGCAGCCGGACGGTGCGGGAGACCCGCCCACCGGCGTCGGCCGGGGGCGCGGACGGGGCGCGGACGGGGCGCGGACGGGGCGCGGACGGGGTGTGGACGGGCGCGGATGTGCGGCGCGGCCGGGTGGGTGCGCGGTCGCGGGTCACCCGCCGGACGGCGCCGTCCAGGGCGGGGTGAGGTCGCCGAGCACGTCCTCGTAGTCGGTCAGCCATGCCCCGAACGCCACCAGGGCGCGCAGCCAGAACCGCGAGTTCCACGACCCGAAGGCGGTCAGCGCGTCCGGCCCGCCGGCGATCGCGTCCAGCATCTGGGGCGACATCAGCCCGGGGATCTCCGCGGCCTTGGCCAGCATCCGGTGGTTCCACTCGCGGGCGACCGGTCCGTTCGAGCGGAGCGGCACGCGGCGGTTCGGCATCAGCGGGGTGTTGGTCGAGGGCAGCGCGGCCACGCGGGGGTTGGCGGCCCGGAGGACCTCCCGGTAGAACTTTCCGCCCTCCTTGCGGGCGACCGGCACCGACAGCGCCGCGTCGAAGAACTCCGGGTGCAGGAACGGGAAGACCGGGGTCGCCTCGGGGCCGACGAGGTTGACCGGCGACCGGGCGATGCCGCGCACGGTCCGGGTGTGCAGCACGCTCAGCGGCAGCTCGGCCCGGTGCCCGTGCAGCAGGGAGGTCGCCCGGGTGAACACCGTGCGGACCCGGTCGTCCATCCACGCGGCGGCGGCCTCGCCGAGCACGGGGACGTGGGCGTCGCCGGTCGTCAGCGCCTTCAGCAGCGCCTCCTGGCGCGACGCGCCGGTGCCCGCGCCGACGGCGTCCGCCGTGATCAGGAAGTTCTTCATCAGCGGGCCGCCCGCGAGACCGTCCACCAGTGCCCGGCCCGCGCCGTGGACCTCCCGGGCGAAGGGGGAGTACCACGCGTGGTGGCTGGTGAGGAACTCCAGGCGGCGCGCCGCCCACAGCGCCTCCTGCGGATAGGCGGCCGGGTCCTGCGGCATGATCCGGTGCGGGATCCCCAGCTCACGGGTGATGTAACGGGCGAAGTCGATGTCGTTGTCCAGCCCGTCGTCCGGGCTCGTGGTCCACGACTCGACGTCCATCTTCCTGGCCACCGCCACGCTGGCCAGCAGGCGCGAGTCGTACCCGCCGCTCACCGGCACCAGCACCCGCTCGTACGGCTTGAGCGCGTCGTGCAGCAGCGCGACCAGGTCGCCGCCGGTGACGCCCCGGTCCACCGGCTCCTCCCGCACCCAGCGCGGGGCCCGCCGGTCGACGCGCAGTCTGCGCGCGCGGCGCGACCAGCTCAGCGCGGTCGCCCCGGGCAGGCGCCGGATCTCGCGGTACGGCGTGTCCTCCAGCAGCGGGTAGGTCAGCCGGAGGATCGCCGCCCACGCCTCCCAGTTCACCTCGTACGGCCGCCGGGCCAGCGCGAGGAGCGGCTCGATGAGCGAGGAGAAGTAGACGGCGTCCCCGTCCCGCAGGTAGTAGACGTCGACCAGGCCGAGACCGCCCGTGTGCAGGCTCACGGCGTCCGGCTCGTCCACCAGGCCCGGGGTCTCGTACGTCTCCGCGACCCGCAGCCACGCGTTCGCCCGGGGCTCGCCCCCGGTCTCCGGCCGCCGGCCGCCCCACGCGTACGCGGTCGTCCGCTCGCCCGTGGCGTACGGCGCCAGGGGAGCCGAGGCGAGCAGCGCGGCCTCCGGGGCGCTGTGCACGCCCTGCACGGCGGGCCCCGACCGCGCCAGCAGGTCGAGCTTGGCCTGCTCGAAGGGCCCGACGGCCCCGCAGACGTACGGCCTGGCCTGGAATCGCGGCCACTCACCCTTGCGCACGGTTTGCCCTCCCTTGAACCGCAGCCGAGTCTACGGACCTCGGGCCGACGGGGGGACCGGACTCCGTCATGGAGGCGGCCGAGAGCGGCGGCCGCCCGGCATCGGCCGGACGAACGGCTTGGGCTTCCTCTCAATACTCCGCCGACAGGCGCCGGTTTCGAGCCGACGCGCGGCGTGACGCTTCAAAGGTGGCAGAGCGTGATATTCCGCATGCAAGCCCATATCTAGGCGAAATATAGATGATCACCTCTTGAGGCCTGGCTCGGCGCTGATATACGTTTCTGAGCGTTTGCTGATCTTTGCCTGTGAATGCTGTTTTTGCGGGGCTGCTCCACCGCGCTCTGAACGTGACGAATGTGTCGCCGGGAGAGGGCGTTTTCACCCCCGTCCGTGCGATTGCCTCTGGAGTGTGACGAGCCATGCGGCGTAGCCGTCTTGGGCGCGATTTCGCGCGCCTGTTTGTCCGGATTACCGTGACGATTCAGGTGGCGTTGTTATCCGATTTCATTTCCGCGGGTATCACGTCGGCTGCCGCGCAAAGCGGCCCGCCTCTCGTCTCGGTCGACCTGCCGAACGGCGAGGCTCCACAGCAGTTGACGGGGACGGCCGGCGGTCTGCCGCACCTGGTCGACAGCGCCGCCACGCGGGCGGGTGACCTGCCGGCGCGGAAGACGACCGAGCGTCCGAAGGGCAGCCTGCCGGTCGAGCAGCGGCGCAAGACGTCCGGCGAGCCGGCCGAGGGTGGTCTCGCCTCTCCTCCGCCGTTGCCCGCGGCGCTGAGACCGTCGCCGGCCCCGGCCGCGGGGGCGGCGCGGGACACGGAGAAGACGGAGGTCGTCGCGGCGCTGGCGACGGCACGGCGCACCAAGGCCCAGGTGCTCGTGGAGAGCGCGACCACCGAGAACTCCCGGACCTACGCCAACAGCAACGGGACGCTGACCACGCAGATCACCGCTCCCGTCAGCACGGACACATACGTGGAGACCACCGAATACCAGAACGGCAGCTACCAGCTCGGGTCCGGTCATCCCTCCTCCTCCTCGCTCTGGGTCGGGACGAGCGCCAACACGTATGAAATTCCCACCAGCTATGTGCGGGACCGGGCGTTTCTGCGTTTCAATCTGTCGTCCGTACCCGAGGGCGCCACGGTGACCGCCGCCGAGATGCAGTTGTGGAATTCCAGCTCCAACGCGTGCAGCAGCGTTTCCGTGAAGGCCGCCATGGTGACGGAGTCGTGGTGGTCGGACATCGCCTGGTATGACCAGCCGGAGGTCGACTGGTCGGAGATTTCCGGGACGAACGTCTCCTCGTCATGCAGCAGTTCCAGCCCCAGGGCGATGAAATGGAACGTCACCGGCATGGCGCAGGATTGGGTCGCCGGTTACGGCAACTATGGGGTGCGGCTCACCGGCCCGGAGGGGACCAGCAGCCAGACGCGGACCTTCGCCTCCACCGAATCGTCCAAAAAGCCCGTCCTGACCATCACCTACCAGCCGCCGAACACCGCGCCCACGGTGGCGGCCCCGCAGATCGCTCCCACTGTGACGGCGGAGACGGGCGGGGTCGTGACCTCGCTGACGCCGGTGCTGTCGGCCGTGCTGTCGGACGCGGACGGCGGCAGCCTCAGCGGGGAGTTCCAGGTGCAGGTGGGCAGCTCCCTGGTGTGGAGCGGCACCGCCAGCGGGGTCGCCGCCGGGGGCAAGGCGACGGTGGCCGTCCCCTCGGGGAAGCTCTCCGACGGGCAGACGATCCAGTACCGGGCCCGCGCCAACGACGGCTCGGCCTACTCCGCGTGGTCGGCGTGGCAGACCGCGCGGGTGACCGCCATGCCGCTGGACACCGTGACCTTCCAGCAGTTCACCCCGGCGGACAACACGCAGGTCGGTTCGCTCACGCCGGCACTGTCCGCGTACGCGCAGGCGCCCGGCGAGGCGGCGACGTCGTACTGGTACCAGGTCTGCGCGGGCCCCAAGGACGACTGGACCTGGTGCGAGTCGTCGACCTGGGTCAAGGGCGCGTGGACGGTCCCGTCCGGCAAGCTGCAGTGGGGCAAGACCTACTGGTGGTACGCGCAGGCGGCGACCAGCGCGGCGACGGCGACGTCGTCCTGGCGCAGTTTCACCGCGGTCCCGGAGCAGGACTCGATCAACGCCCTGCTGGCCGCGGGCACGGACGGCCGTGAGTTCAACCACGTGACCGGCAACTACACCCATACCGAGACCGATCTCACGGTCGCCGCGGTGGGGCCGCCGCTGTCGGTGGTGCGCACCTACAACAGCCTCGACCCGCGCACCGACGGAGCGTTCGGAGCGGGCTGGACCACGCGCTGGGACACCCGGCTGGAGAACGAGCCGCTCAGGTCCACCGTGCTGGTCACCTACCCCGACGGGCGGCAGTGGCGGTTCGCGGCCAAGGGCGACGGCACCTACGCGTCTCCGGCGGGCACCTATGCCACCCTCGCCACGCAGAGCGGGGGCGGCTGGCGGCTGATGGACAAGGAGTCCACCTCCTACTGGTTCGACTCCGCGGGCCGGCTGGTCAAGGTCACCGACAGCCGGGGCCGCACGCAGACCCTGCAGTACGGCACGGGCGGGAAGTTGGCCAAGGTCACCGGGGCGGGCGGGCGCTCGCTGACCTTCACCTGGAGCGGCGCCCATGTGACCGCCGTGGCCAGCGACCCGGTGGACGGCGCTCCCATCACCTGGACCTATGCCTATGACGGGGACCACCTCGTCAGGGTCTGCCCGCCGTCGTCCGGCGGCGCCTGCGCCCGCTACGAGTACGGCGACCCCTCCCAGTACCGCAGTGCCGTCATCGACGCCAAACCCCTGGGGTACTGGCGGCTGAACGAGAGCGCCACCGGCATCGGCAGTGCGATCACGAACGTGATGAGTTCGATCTCCGGTCTCGGCAACGGAAGGATCGCCGGGAGCACCGCGGACGCCACCGGCGGCGCCCCCGCGCCGCTCGGCGGCTCGTCCGACACCGCGATGACCTTCAAGGGCACGACCGGTTCCGCGTACGTCTCCCTGCCGCCCGGCGTGATCAACGGGCTCGGCGGCGAGACCACTATCGAAGCGTGGTTCAAGACCACCGGTTCGGGCACCGTCTTCGGCTACCAGAACTCCGCCACCGACGCGCCCAGCGTGTACACACCGGCGGTCTACGTGGGCACCGACGGGAAGCTGCGCGGTCAGTTGTGGACCGGGACCGTCGCGCCCATCACCTCCGCCACGGCCGTCAACGACGGAAACTGGCACCACGTGGCGCTGTCGGGCGCCAGGACCAGCCAGACGCTCTATCTGGACGGCCAGGAGGTGGGCAGCCTCTCCCAGCAGATCACGCACCTGGGCCAGTGGGACGCCCGGATCGGGTACGGTTTCGGCTCCTCCAGTTGGCCGGGCACCGTGAGCTCCAGCCGGGCCTTCCCCTTCGCCGGCTCGATCGACGAGGTCGCCGTCTACAACAAGCCGCTGCGCCGGGAGCAGATCCTCAACCACTACCGCACCCGGCAGGTCCGGCACCAGCTCACGAAGATCACCAAGGTGTCGGGCCGGGTCGCGGCGGTGAACACCTACGCCGCCGACGGCGGCCGCCTGCTGACCCACACCGACGCGAACGGCGGACTGTGGAAGCTGTCGTCCGCCGCGTACACCAAGGACTCCGCGGGCGCGTCCCTGGCCACGATCACCGTCACCGACCCGCGCAACGGCACCCTGACGTACGTCAACGACGCCTCACGTGACGACCGCCTCGTCTCCTGGACCGACCAGCTCGGCAAGACGGCCAGATACGAGTACGACACCGGCGGTTTCGTCGCGAAGGTCACCGACCGCAACGGCGTCGCCTCGCAGTTCGCCAACGACGCGCGCGGGAACCTGCTGGCGAAGACCACCTGCCGGACGAGCGGATCCTGCGGCACGGAGTACCTCGCGTACCACGTCGACGCCGACGACCTCTTCGACCCCCGCAACGACCAGGTCGTCGAATACCGGGACCGCAGATCCTCGGACGAGGACGACGACACCTACCTCACCACGATCGAGTACGACGAGCACGGCGACAGGGTCGAGCAGACCGGGCCGGCCACCGAGGGATTCCCCTCCGGGCGGTCCGTCCACTGGGCCTACACCGACGGCACCGAGCAGGCGGAAGGCGGCGGCACGACCCCGGCGGGCCTGCTGAAGAGCGAGAAGAAGCCGAACGGCGCCGAGACCACCTACCGCTACAGGTCCAACGGCGACCTCGCCGAGACCACGGACGCGGCGGGCCTGGTCACCCGCTTCGGCTACGACGCGCTCGGCCGCAAGACCAGCCAGACCGTCGTGCCGGCGGCCGAGCCCGACGGGGTGACGACCAGTTACGCCTACGACGGTCTGGGCCGCGTCGTGAAGGCGACCGGTCCCGGCGTCGCCAACGAGGTGACCTCCGCCACGCACACCGCCGAGGTCCGCACCGCCTACGACGTGGACGGCAACGTCCTCACCTCCACGCTGGACGACCTCACCGCGTCCGATCCTGACCGCGTCACCACCTACACGTACGACACCCTGGGCCGGGTCAAGACCATGACCGGCCCCGAGGGCGGCATCACCGAGTACTCCTTCGACGCCACCGGCGCGCTGGTCTCCGCGACCAGCCCGGCCGGCACCCTGCTGCAGTTCGGCTACACCCCGCGCGGTGAGAAGGCCACGGTCACCGTCAAGAACTGGACGGGCAGCCCGGCCGCCCCGCAGCCGGCGACCGACGTGGTCCTTACGTCCTACGCCTACGACCCCGGAGGCCGGCTGGCCTCGGAGACCGACGCGATGGGCCGCACGACTCGGTACACCTACTGGGACGACGACCTCGTGTCCCAGAAGATCGCCGACGACGCCCGTCTCAACGGCTCCACCACGCCACGCGACGTCGTGCTCGCCTCGTACGAGTACGACTGGGCGGGCAACCCACGCAAGACGGTCACCGGTGGCGGAAAGACGCGGACCGACTACGTCTACGACGCCGCCAACCTGCTCACCTCCCAGACGCTGGATCCCGGCGGTCTCGGGCGCAGGACCAGCTACGGGTACGACGCCAACGGCAACGTCATCTCCACGACCAAGACCGCGGCGGGCACCTCACGGACGGAAGAGGCGAGGGCGGAGTTCGACGACGCCAACCGCAGGATCAAGCAGATCGTCGAGAACGGCGAGAGCGACCTGATCACCAGCTGGAAGTACGACGACCGGGGACTGCCCACCGAGGTCACCTCGCCGCGCGGCAACGCGTCCGGCGCCGACCGGCTCGACCACACGACGCTCAACCGGTACGACGCCGTCGGCCGGCTCGTCGAGACGAAGCAGCCGCCGGTCGCGGTCGAGCGTGGAGGCGGGTCCCCCGCCGAGCAGCGGCCCGTCGTCCGGTACGGCTACAACACCGCCGGTGAGCAGACCGACGTCCTCGACCCCGAGGGCCGGGCCAGCTCGGCCGAATACGACCGGGCAGGGCAGCGGACCTCGCAGAAGTCACCGTCGTACACCCCGCCCGGCGGGAGCGCGACCACTCCGGTCACGGCTTACGGCTACGACGCCGCCGGAAGGCTGACCACGATCACCGATCCACGGGGCAACGTCACCACCAACACCTACGACGCGCTCGACCGGTTGGTCCGGGTGATCCAGCCGCCCGCCGCCGGCGGCGCCACTCCCGGGCACACGGACTACACGTACACCCTCAACGGCGAGCTGCTGTCGGTCACCGACCCGACCGGTGCGCGCAAGGAGGCGACCTACGACGATCTGGGCCGCCAGATCACCTCGACCGTCATCGAGCGCAAGCCCACCACGGCCACGCTGACCTCGTACTCGACCTATGACGACGCGGGCAACCTCCTCACCGAGAAGCGGCCCGGGGGTGACACCACCACCGCGACCGTCAACCCCGCCGGTGAGCTCACGGAGCTGACCGACCCACTGGGCGACACGACGACCTTCGACTTCGACCTGGCGGGACGGCAGACCAAGATCACCGACCCGCTGGGCAAGGCCAGTGGCATCGTCTACGACCTGGCCGGACGTCCCACCACCGTCGAGAACCTGGACTCCACCGGCGTGACCGTGCGCACCCGCGCGATCGGCTACGACCTCGACGGCAACCCGACCAGCCGCACCGACGCCGAGGGCCACGCTCTCACCTACGCCTTCGACGCGCTCGGCAGGATCACACGAATGGTCGAGCCGGTGAGCGCTGACGACTCGATCACCACGTCGTTCGGTTACGACGCGGCGGGCGCCCGCACCCGGTACACCGACGGTCGGGGCAACGCCACCGTCACCACCTACAACAGCCTGGGGCTGGTGGAGTCGGTGGTCGAGCCGTCCACGGCCCAGCACCCCAATGTGGCCGACCGCACCTGGACCACGAGCTACGACGCGGCGGGCAATCCGGTGCGGCAGCTCCAGCCGGGCGGGGTCGTCATCACCAACACCTTCGACAACCTCAACCGGCTGACCCAGCAGGCCGGCAGCGGCGGCGGCGCCGCCCCGACCGCGCCGAAGACCTTCGGCTACGACCTGGCCGGACACACTGTCTCGGCAGGCGACCTCGCCTTCACCGTCAACGACCGAGGCCAGCTCCTGAAGACCACGAAGGGCGGTGTGGACCAGGCGGCCTTCGCCTACGACGCCAACGACCGCCTGGTGCAGCGCGGCGACGCCGCGGGCACCACGACCTTCACCTGGGACGGCAAGGACCGGCTGAAGACCACCGTCGACCCGCTCACCGGCGTGACGGTCGGCTACGGCTACGACAAGGCCGACCGGCTCACCTCCGCGACGTACGGCGAGGGCGGGGCGCAGCGCACCTACGGCTACGACGCCCTGGACCGGGTGACCAGCGACGTGCTCAAGACCGGTGGCGGCGCGGATCTCGCGTCCATCACCTACGGGTACGACAAGGAGGACCGCCTGACCTCCAAGGTCACCTCCGGCACGGCGGGCGCGGGCGCCAACGGCTACACCTACGACTTCGCCGGGCGGCTCACCTCCTGGACCGGCCCGTCCTCGGCCACGACCACCTACGAGTGGGACGCGTCGGGCAACCGTACGCGGGCGGGGAACGACACCTTCACCTACGACGAGCGCAACCGCCTCACCTCCGGCGCCGGTGTGGACTACACCTACACCCCGCGCGGGACGCTGGCCTCGGCGACCAAGGACGGGACCGTCAGGGCCTTCTCCTTCGACGCCTTCGACCGGATGGTCGGCGACGGGAACGCCGACTACACCTACGACGCCCTCGACCGCATGACCGGCCGCACCAAGGCCGGCGCCACCACCAGGTACGTGTACGCCGACATGAGCAACGACCTGGTCGCGGTCACCGACGGAGCCGGAGCGGCACAGGAGACCTACAGCCGGGGCGCCTTCGGCGACGTCCTGTCCACCAAGACCGGCACCGGCGCGGCCCAGTTCCAGATGGCCGACCGGCACGGCGACGTCGTCGCCGGTTTCACGGCCGGAGCCACGAGTCTGGCCGGCTCCGCCGCCTACGACCCCTTCGGCACGGTCACCACCAGCACCGGCACCCGACCCCAGCTCGGCTACCAGAGCGAGTGGACCGACGCCGACACCGGCGAAGTGAACATGCACGCCCGCTGGTACCAGCCCGGCACCGGCACCTTCACCAGCCGCGACACGGCGAACCTGAATCCGGCGCCGTCCGTACAGGCCAACCGCTACACCTACGCCGGAGCCTCGCCTCCGAACTACATCGATCCCACCGGGCACCAGCAGGTGGAGGTCTGCCTGTCCGGCTTCTCCTGTGGAACAGGGCTCATATGCTCTGGTGACACCTGCCACGAGACCGACTCTCATGCGCGGTGGTTCGAGCAGTATGTGAATTCTCCCGGATACGCCTTCTATCACCAGCCGCTGCTGTCGGACGAGGCGATCAAGAGGCTCGGGTACAAGTACATGCCCACCGGACAGGCCGTAGAGGAGGGCGTGCCCTTCTACCAGATGAGCGCGCGCGCCCAAGAGCTGTACATGATCGGCTATTCACCGAAGCTCACACATCAGGAGAATCTCACGCTGGCCGTGGATTCGATGGTCGAGGCCGGGGACATGAAGGGGCTCGAGGTGATGATGGCGCTGCCAAGCGCGGGCGAACCCGGCAAGAAGTACCCCGTGTCCGCCAAGAGCCTCGCCAGCGCGTGGCGCGCCAATAAGAAGATGCTGAAGACCCTGCAGGACTGCCACTCCCAGCTCAGCACTCAGGCATGCAAGGAAAAGATCGCATCGGACTGGCGCAACTGGCGGGAGTGGATGTGTGACAATGCGGACTCTCGTCCCTGTAGCCCGAGCAACGTCGCAAGGGCTGCGAGTGTCTGGGGACTTCCGCTGGAGCTCACCATGTTTCTTGTGAACACGCCTCCGTGGATCAGCATGAAGGAGTTCAACAAGGAGGTGAAGAACTGGGCGAAGAGCCGGGGCGGCACCTGTGAGAAGGACAGTGGGACAGGTCTCACCGTCTGCGGCGGACTCACCAGTGGCCTGCACTTCGGACGGGGCGGGACCACCATCGGTTCGGTGTTCCTGAACAAATGGAATCTGGCCGATCTCAGCCCGATTGTCATCAGGCACGAGGCGGAGCATATGCGCCAGTGGAACTACTACTACTCGCAGACCAAATTCTGGCCGACATTCCTCGTGTACTACCTCTCGCAGCCCACTGATGCCTGTCAGAACGTTTACGAGAGACAGGCGGACGCGAAGGGCAACACATATCACTGCTAGGAGACTGGGAAGCAAAATGCGCGATCCCCGCCGACGCGGCGTCGTTTACGCCCTGCTCGTCTCGTCGATCTGTATGCTCGCCTCGACGGCGTGCGTCCCGCGACTCGGCGACGACCTGCCACGACCGGTGGGGATCGGCCGCGCTGCCGACGGAAGACTGCGGTTCGTCGTCACCTTGTGCTCCGGCGAGCGACTCTCCTCTTTCAGCGTCGCCGACCGCAGGACGCTCAAGCCTATTTGGAAGGTCTCGAAGCCGACTGGTGCAGTGGAGCAGGGCGGCGAGATAACAGTTGGCGACGCGAACGGTTTCAAGACCCTCGAAGTGCCGATGAAGTTGCCCATTCCGTCAAACGTCCTCGCCACGGCTCGGCTGACGGACGGGTTTGAGCTCCAGGTGTCCTTCCTGCAGGACCAGGTGCCGCGGGAGCTCGCCGAAACGAGCCAGGTTCTAGACGGCATGCGGGAGATGGTCTCACTGGAGGAGTTCCAGCGGGACGTCGAAAGGCGATACTGCTAGCCCGGCCGGTAGCGGCACCGCGGGACCATGCGGCAAGCCGGCGGCCGAAGGGGAGGGTCTGGGTGCCGGTGGAGAGGACGATGCCGGCCACGCCGCGCCCTACTCGTTTCGCGGAGTCGGCCCGCGACAACGAGGGGGTGTGATGGGGGTCCTCGCCCTCGGTGAAGATCGCGTCAACGAATCCGTCCGGGGTGTCGTCGATCTCTCCCTGCGAGAACGGCCACAGCTCGATCGTCTCCATACGTCCCGGCAACGCGTCCGGGAGGGCCCGCAGACCAAGCACTCGCGCCGATCCGGCGAGGAGGAACCGTCCTGGTCGGGGGTCGGTGCCCACCTGTTCCTTGATGGACAGCATGAGTTCGGGCACGCGCTGGATCTCGTTGATCACCATCAGATCGGGGAACGCCACGAAGCCCGCCGGGTCCTCCTGCGCGGCTTGACGGACGACCGTGGTGTCCAGATTGCGCCACTCGGCCGTCCGTTCCTGGGCGAGAAGGCGCACGAGGGTGCGCTTGCCGCTATGGCGGGCGCCGTTGATCAGCACAACGCGGGTGTCGCCCAAGGCGTCGGCGGCAGGCTTTTCCGCGTGTCTCGAAACAACCGGGCCAAGAGGGTCTGCGAAGGGCATTTCACCAGCTCAGGATGGCAGCTCGGACCCTACTCGTGGAACAACGGCCGCACGGTCGCCGGCCGTTTGGTCGCTGCTCCCGTGGTTGGTTGGTCGATGGTCTGGTGGTCGTTCGGTCGTGGGCGGTGTGACGGGCGAGGCGGAGGAGCTGAGGTCTCCGGCTGAGAGCGATCAGGGTGTTCTGCGAATATTGTGACTCTGGTCCTGAAGGTCTACCGCGGAGTCACCCCCTATGAGCGAGGTAAGCGAGCCCGCAGCCGGACAGCCCGAGCGGAGCGACCCGGCGGCGCTGCGGCAGGCGCTGGCGGAGGCGGTGGAGCGGGCCTCCGGCGCGGCGGAGCTGGCCCGGCTGATCACGGACTACCAGCGGAGGCTGGAGGAGGTGGCGCGCTCGGAGGCCGAGGCGCTGACCAAGATGCGTGAGGCCGAGGCGCGGCTGAAGACCGTCGAGCGGCAGAACGCGCAGCTCGCCAAGCAGCTCGCGGAGCAGAAGTACCAGACCGAGGTCGCCAACTGGAAGCTCGCCTCGCTCCAGGACAGCCGGTGGATCAAACTCGGCGACGCGATCCACAGCAAGAAGCCCGGCACGGTGGCCAGGACGCTCAAGGCGCCGGTCAGGAAGCGCCCCGCGCCCAAGCGCTCCGACTTCACCCCGGAGATCCCCGCCGTCCCCGAGGTGAAGGCGGCCCCCGCGGCGCCCGAGCCCAAGGCTCCGCAGGTCTCCGCGCCGCTCGCCGAGTCGTTCGTGGTCCCCAAGGGACCGACGGCCCGGCCGTACATGACGGTCGCCGCGATCGTGGACCGGCAGACCGAGGCGCTGCTGCGGTACGAGTGGCGGCTGGTGACCAACTTCGGCCCGGACAACTGGGAGGCCATGCTCGACCAGCAGCGGCCGCACGTGCTGTTCGTCGAGTCCGTACGGCCCGGCCCCCGGCAGGGCAACGGCGGGCGCTGGCTGGAGGCGCTGGCCGGGGAGACGCGGGCGCTGCGCGACCTGGTGGCGGCCTGTCACAAGCGGGGCGTCAAGACGGTCTTCTGGCACTCCGGCGGCGCTGTGTCGCGGGCCGTTCCGGCGGCCGAGCACTTCGAGTACGTGCTGGCCACCACGGAGGCCCGCGCCCGCGAGTGGCGGTCGGCGCTGCGCCACGACCGGGTCGGCGTGCTTCCGCTCGCGATCCAGCCCCGTGTGCACAACCCCATCCCCGCCGAGGGCGGCAGGACCGGGGAGATCGTCACGCTCGGCACGGTCACCCCGCCGGTCGGCGGCGCGGCCTGGCAGCCGCTGGCCGGGCAGGGCGACGACAAGACGGCGTACGACGACGTGCTGACGGCCTACCGGCGGCCGGCCCTGGTGATCGCCGGCGCCGACGCCGAGCCGAGGGTGATAGGGGAGGTCGCGGCCTGCGGCACCCCGGTGCTCCAGGTGCGGGCCGGGGCCAAGGGCGAGGAGATCCTCGCGGCGGCCGAGATCCTCATGGCCGACGCGGGACGGCTGGCCAGGGAGGCCCATCTCGCCTGGCGGGCCCGCACCAGCGTGACCCCGTTGCTCGACCCGATCCTCGACACCCTCGGTGTGCCGAGCGTACGCAACAGCGGCGTGATCACGGCGATCACCGCCGTCTCCGACCCGGCCGAGCTGGACCGCCTGCTCGCCCAGGTCACCCGTCAGATCGAGCGGCCCGGTCAGCTCGTGATCGTGGCGGACGGCCTGGACGCGGGCCTGGTGGACAAGACGGTCCGCCAGGCGTGCCCGGACCTCGACGTCGTGGTCCGCGCCACGCGGGAGCCGGTCACCCGGGGCGCCGCCCTCGACCGCGCGGTCCGGCTCGCCGACGGCGACTACGTGGCCGTGCTCGACGCCAGGGACCTGTACGGCGAGCACTACCTGGCCGACCTCGTCCGCCACTTCGCCTCCACCGACGCCGAGGTGCTGGGGAAGGCGTCGTTCTACGCCCACCTGCCGGGGACCGGCGCGACGCTGCTGCGTCAGTCGGAGGCCGAGCACCGGTTCCTCCCCGAGGTGGCCGGGGGCACCGTCCTGGCCCGCCGCCAGGTCCTCACCGAGCTCGGCTTCGCCGACGTCTCGGAGGAGTGGGGCGAGGTCCTGATGCGGCAGTGCCGTACGGACGGGGTGCGGGTCTACTCGGCCGACCGCTACTCCTACGTCTGCGTCCGCGACTCGGCCGAGGGTTCGCTGCTCGGTTCGGCGCGCATGGAGGGATACGTCCCGGCCGAGCCCCTCGCCCTGCTCTAGACCACCGGTCTCAGACGAGGTCGAGCACGGCCTTGCCGTGGAGGCGGCGGCCGAGGAGGAGCGCCACCGCCTCCTGCGCCTTCTCCCAGCCGCCGCGCCAGGAGATTCCCGGGTCGAGACGGCCGGAGGCGACCTGCCCGGCGAGCCAGGTGAGGTCGGGAGCGAGCCCTCCGCAGGCGAGCAGGAAGAACGTGACCACCGAACGGTCATGACCCCGGTCGCCGGAGAGCGCGCCGAACGGGAAGGTCTCCGCCTCGCCGGTCACGTGCCCGACGGCCACCAGCGTGCCGCCTTCGGCCAGCCTCTCGTACGCCTCCACGAGGGTGGGCCCGCCCACCATGTCGAGCACGCCGTGCACCGGCTCGCCGAGGGCGGACGGCCGGTCCACCACCTCGTGCGCGCCGAGCGCCCGCAGGCCGTCGCCGTGCGCCCCGGGGTCGCCGGTGGACGCGATCACGTGGGCCCCGCCGAGCCGGGCCAGCTGCACGGCGTACCTGCCGACCCCGCCGGTGGCGCCGGTGACCAGCACCCTCCTGCCGAGGATGGGCCCGAGCCGGTGCAGGGCGCGCAGCGCGCTGCCGGCGGCCACCGGGATCGTGCTGATCGCGCCGAGGTCGGCGTTCTCGGGAAGCGTTCCGATGTAGGGAGTGTCCACGGCGCGGTACTCCGCCCATGCGCCGTCGAGGCCGAGCGTCACCACGGGCGTGCCCACGGCGGGGCTGGACCCGTCGGCGGCGGCCCGTTCGACCACCCCGGCCGCGTCCCACCCTGGGACGGCGCCGTCAGGGGCGTTCTCGATGCCGAACCTGACCTCGCCGTAGTTGAGCGAGGTCGCGGTCACCCGGACCAGCGCCTGATGCGGGGCGGGCTCGGGGTCCGGAGCCTCGCCGAGCCGCAGGCCGGCGGGCGCGGACCTGTCGACGAGCAGAGCGCGCATGGATCGTCCCTTCGTTGAGAAAAGTGCCACTCGGTGGCGGAAGCGTCGCCCACTATGCCACTCAGTGGCATGTGCCAGCAAGGCGCACTTCTTGCCGGGCTAGACTGGCCGCGATGACGACCACAGCCGTCCCGGCCGACCACCTCCCGCTGCGTGAGCGCAAGAAGCTGCGCACCCGCCGGGCGCTGGTCGACGCGGCCCTGGAACTGTTCAGCGAGCGAGGTTTCGAGGCGACGACCCTCGACGACCTGTGTGCGGCCGTGGAAGTCTCCAAGCGCACCTTCTTCCGCAACTTCGTCAGCAAGGAAGACGTCGCGTTGACGCCCACGCAGGACATGTGGGCGGCGTTCCTCGACGAGCTGGAGCGGTGCGAGCCCGACGCGAGACGCCCGGTCGTCGAGATGGTGCAGGACTGCCTGCTCGCCGCAGTCGGACGGATGACCGCCGACGACTGGGCGCGTCAGGTCCGGCTCAGCGAGCTGCTGGCCGCCCGGACCCCCTCGATGGGGGCGTACGGCCTGCACTTCTGCGACCGCACCACCCGTCAGGCGCTCGCGATCCTGCGCCGTCGCCTCGACCTGCGCGGTGTGGACGACCTGCGGGCGAGGCTCGTGCTCGACCTGCTCGTCGCGGCCTGGCACGGCGCTCTGGAGTCCTGGACGTCCCTGCCGGGCGAACCCGCGTCCGAGGATCTGACCGCGTGCCTGCGCGAGGCGTTCGCCGCGGTTCCCGGGTGTCTGACGCTGACCGCCGTGCCGAAGGACGGCCCGGCCGAGTCATGATCATGGAGGCGCTGCGCGGCGTCCTCGGCGCGCCGCCGGTGCCGCAGGGGTCGTGGGATCGGGAGGCGCGGTTCGTCTCCACCGCCGCGCTGCGGGGCACGGCGGAGCCTCCGGCCGAGGCGGCGGAGCGGCTCGCGGTACGGCTGCGCGCGATGCCCGGGATCCGGCGGGTGGACGTCCGGCCGAACGGCTTCCTCGTCATCGGCGTCGCCACGCCGGGAGAGATCGTCGACGAGGTCCTCGCCGCCCCGGTCGCGGTGCGCCGGTCGCCGGCCGCCGTGTCCCCGCCGCCGGCGTCCTCCGCGGCGCCGTGGCCGGACTTCCCCCGCACGTGGGACAACCCCGGTTTCGCCGTGCGCTACGCGTACGTGCGGGCGGGAGCCGTACGGCGATGGGCGCGTGACCTCGGCGTGCGGGTGGGCGCGGCGGCGCGGCCCGAGCTTCTCGACGGCCCGTTCGACCGGGCCGTGCTGCGGGTCCTGGCCGAGCTGCCGAGCAGGAGGGAGAGCCGCGATCCGGGGTGGGCGGCGTACCTCGAACGGCTGGCCGAGGTCTACCACACGGCCGTCGAGCGCGCGTCCCCGATTCCCAGGGGCGACGAGGCGCCGTCGGAGGTCCACGCGGCCCGGGTGCGGATGGGGGAGGCGGTGCGCCGGGTGCTCGGCGAAGGGCTGGCGGAGCTCGGCGTCGCACCGCCCGGCAAAATCTGAACCAAATCGGCCGATCGCCGGAAGCAATGCCGCAGATGACCTGCGGATCTGAATATCTTCCTTCCGGGTCGTCTCGCAGGTTGAACAGCGGGCGCGAGCGAATCGCAGGGTCGGCTAGCCTCGTTCGGGTGAGTCGATTCGCCCACCCTGCCGGCGACCTGCACGCCGCCTCAACTATCGTCGCCGTCACCGCCGGACTGCCCGAGGAGCGTCCGCCGCACGTGCCCGCCGACCTCAACGCGCTCGAACCGGCCATCTGGCCGCGAACGTCCGGCCGGGCCGACGGTGCCGTCACGATCGGCGGGATCGACGTGCGCGACCTGGCCAAGGAGTTCGGCACGCCTCTGTACGTCATCGACGAGGAGGACTTCCGCTCACGCTGCCGCGAGTACCGGTCCGCCTTCCACGACGGCGAGGTCCACTACGCGGCCAAGGCGTTCCTGTGCCGTGAGGTCGCCCGCTGGATCGACCAGGAGGGCCTCGGCCTCGACGTGTGCAGCGCGGGTGAGCTCGCCGTCGCGCTCAGTGTGGGATTCCCGCCCGAGCGGATCACGATGCACGGCAACAACAAGTCGCTCGCCGAGCTGGAGAAGGCCGTCACGGTCGGCGTCGGCCACATCGTGGTGGACTCGTTCGAGGAGATCGCCCGCGTCGGCTTCCTCGCCGACAAGCACGGTGTGCGGCCGAAGGTGATGATCCGGGTGACCGTGGGCGTCGAGGCGCACACCCACGAGTTCATCGCGACCGCTCACGACGACCAGAAGTTCGGCCTGTCGCTGAGCAGCGGCGCCGCCGCCGAGGCGGTGCGGCGCATCCTCGCGCTGCCGCAGCTCGAACTGGTCGGCCTGCACTCCCACATCGGGTCGCAGATCACCGACACCGGCGGCTTCGAGGTCGCGGCCCGCCGCCTGGCCCGGCTGCTGGTCGAGATCAAGGAGGAGCACGACGTCGTGCTCCCGGAGCTGGACCTCGGCGGCGGGTACGGCATTCCGTACGTGGTGGGCGACGAGTCTCTGGACGTCAAGGTCATCGCGGACGGCCTGCGGGAGATCGTCACGAAGGTGTGCGAATCGGCCGGGCTGCCCGTGCCCCGGCTCACGGTCGAGCCGGGTCGGTCGATCGCCGGAGTGTCCGGCGTCACCCTCTACGAAGCCGGTACCGTCAAGGACGTGGAGGGCCTGCGCACGTACGTGAGCGTCGACGGCGGCATGAGCGACAACATCCGCACCGCCCTCTACGGCGCCGATTACACGGCCGTGCTCGCCTCCCGCGTGAGTCAGGCGGCGCCGATGCTGTCGCGCCTGGTGGGCAAGCACTGCGAGAGCGGCGACATGGTCGTGCGCGACCTGTACCTGCCGGGCGACCTGGCCCCCGGCGACCTGATCGCCGTCGCCGGCACCGGCGCCTACTGCCGGTCGCTGGCCAACAACTACAACTATCTGCCCAAGCCCGCCGTCGTCGCGGTGTCCAACGGCCAGGCGCGGGTCATCATCCGCAGGGAGACCGAGGACGACCTGCTCCGGGGGCAGCTGTGACCGGCCGCTCCGGACAGTCCGGCGGCGAAGCGAGGAGGGGTCGTGAGTAAAGCCAAACCGGCGCTCAGGGTCGCGCTGCTGGGCTGCGGCGTCGTCGGGTCGCAGGTCGTGCGTCTGCTCCACGAGCAGGCCGACGACCTGGCCGCCCGAGTCGGCGCGCCGCTGGAGCTGGCCGGCGTCGCCGTGCGCAGGCTCGGGCGCAAGCGGGACGCCGACGTTGACCCCGCGCTGCTCACGACGGACGCGGAGGCCCTGGTCACCCGCGACGACGTGGACATCGTCGTCGAGGTGATCGGCGGTATCGAGCCCGCCAGGTCGCTGATCCTCGCCGCGATGGCGCACGGCAAGTCCGTGGTGAGCGCCAACAAGGCGCTGCTCGCCGAGGACGGCGCGACGATCCACCGTGCCGCCCGCGAGAACGGCGCCGACCTGTACTTCGAGGCGAGCGTCGCCGGGGCGATCCCGCTGCTGCGCCCGCTGCGCGAGTCGCTGGCCGGCGACCGGGTGCGCCGCGTGCTGGGCATCGTCAACGGCACGACCAACTACATCCTCGACAAGATGGACTCCACCGGCGCCTCGTTCAACGACGCGCTGGAGGAGGCCCAGGCGCTCGGGTACGCCGAGGCCGACCCGACGGCCGACGTCGAGGGCTTCGACGCCGCGGCGAAGGCGGCGATCCTGGCCGGCATCGCCTTCCACAGCCGGGTGACGGCCGCCGACGTGCACCGCGAGGGCATCACGGAGATCACCGCGGCCGACGTCGCCTCGGCCAAGGGCATGGGATACGTCATCAAGCTGCTGGCCATCTGCGCCCGCTCCGACGACGGCCGGTCGGTCGGCGTCCGCGTGCATCCCGCCATGATCCCGAGGTCGCACCCGCTGGCCGGGGTGCGTGAGGCGTACAACGCGGTCTTCGTGGAGGCCGAGTCGGCAGGGCGGCTGATGTTCTACGGCGCGGGCGCGGGCGGCGCGCCCACCGCCAGCGCCGTGCTGGGCGACATCGTCGCCGTGGCGCGCAACCGCATCGCCGGCACCCGCGGGCCGGAGGAGTCGACGTACGCCGACCTCAAGGTCCACCCGATGGGCGACAGCGTCACCCGCTACCACGTGTCGCTGGACGTCGCGGACAAGCCCGGTGTGCTCGCCCGCGTCGCCGACATCTTCGCCAGGCACGACGTGTCGATCCAGACGGTGCGGCAGGAGGGCCGCGGCGACGACGCCCAGCTCGTGCTGGTGACCCACCGGGCCAGCGACGCCGCCCTGTCGGGCACGATCAAGGACCTGCGCGACCTGAACATCGTCCGCGCCGTCGCGAGCGTCATGCGGGTCGAGGGCGACGACACGCCCTGACGCCGGAGGCACTCCCGGGTGACGCACCCCGGGAGTGCCCGCCGCCGCATCGGCTGGACTAGAGGGTGACCTTCGCGATCTGGTCGACGTAGTTCTCGGTCAGCCAGACATTGCCGTCGGGCCCGTCGGTGATGTCGAAGGGCCCGGCGAGACTGGTCGGCATGTTGTACTCGATGATGATCCCCGAGGTGGTGACGCTGGCCGCGGCGTTGCCGAGTTGCTCGGCGACCCACAGCCTGCCGTCGGAGCCGCTGGTGATGCCCCACGGGAAGGCGTTGGGGTCGTCCAGTGAGTACTCGGTGAAGTCGCCGTCCGTGGTGACGGAGCCGACCTTGCCGTTGGCGTCGGCGTACCACAGATTGCCGTCCGGGCCGGTGGTGATCCCTATGGGGATCGCTCCCGAGGAGGGGATGGCGAACTCGGTGATGTCACCGGACGGGGTGATCTGGCCGATCTTCCCGGAGAACGACTCGGTGAACCACAGGTTGCCGTCGGGCCCGGCCGTGATCCGCATCGGATAGGCGTCGGCGGTCGGCAGGGCGTACTCCGTGATGGTCCCCGAGGTGGTGATCCGGCCGATCCTGTTGCCGATCGTCTCGACGAACCACAGCGCGCCGTCGGGGCCCGCGGTGATGCCCCAGGGGTAGGACCCCGCGTTGGGCAGCGCGTATTCGGTCACGACACCGGACGTGGTGATCCGCCCGATCTTGTCGCCGGTCGCCTCGGTGAACCACAGGGCGCCGTCCGGCCCGGTGGTGATGTGCCCGGGCTCGGCGTCGGCGGTCGGCACGGCGTACTCGGTGAAGGCGCCGCCGGTGGTGACGCGGCCGATGTTGCCGGCGTAGTTCTCGGTGAACCACAGCGCGCCGTCGGGACCCGAGGTGATGCCGATGGGCCCGGACGTGTGGGTCGGGGTGTCCATCTCCGAGACCGTGGGAACCCGCGTCGTGCCGCCGACGCCGGACGGTCCGGCGAGCGGGCGCGGCCGGTGGACGGGACACCGCATGTGCCGGTGCTCCGGCATCCGCTTCAACTTCTGGCAGATCCGCACCCACGGCGGCGGCGGCTTCGGGCGCTCACCGGGCCCGGCGGCGGCACCGGCGGGCAGGCCGGTGAGCAGGGGCGTGGCCGTCGCCAGGGCCAGCGCCATCGCCGCGAGCGGGCGGCGGAGGTGTCGTGAGAGGCGGGGCATGGCATCCCTTCGGCTGAGGAGCGACATGAGAAGCCGGATCGGAAGCCGTGCCGCCGGCCCGGCGGGCCTCACTATGGCCGCCCCGCCCGACCGGCAGCCGATCCGCCGCGTCCGTGGCGGGTCACGAGACCCTCAACTCCTGTGCGGGTCGAAGGCGGTCAGGCGACCGAGTGCGTGATGGTCCCGGTGTAGAGCCCGGCGGCGGCGTTGGACGGGATGGTGATGACCAAGGTGGGCTGCCAGCTCGTCGACATCGGCGTCACCTGCTTGCGCCCGCTGAACGCGATGACCGGTGAGGTGAGGGCCACCCGGTCGGCCGCGGTGGCCTGACCGGGGTTGCGGGAGCCCGGGCCGGACGAGGCGGTGACCGGTCCCGACCAGTAGGAGACATTCGCCGTTGTGATCGTCTGCGTGGGGGTGCCGCTGCCGGTGGTGAAGTTCGTCGCGGACACGGTCGCCGTCCAGGGAGGCACTCCGCTCCGGCTGTCCGAAACCGTCACCGTGCCCATGGAGGCGCTGATCGTGCCGCCTCGCGAGACGCTGCCGAGGCTCACCGAGCCGGGCACGGTGATCGTCAGCGGGTCGGCCCGCAGGGGGACCAGCGCCATTCCCGTGTCGGCCCGCGCCGCCGGCGCGAGGCCGGGCACGGCGGGCAGAGCGATGGGCGGAGCGACGGGCAGAACGATCGGCGCGGCCAC
>NZ_JBFAOO010000116.1:0-24088 GCF_040675265.1 Microbispora sp. NPDC049633 | reverse complement strand
GCCCCGACGCCCGTCTCTTCGTCCTCACCGGCACCGCGCTGATGCTGGCGGCGGCGGGCGGCGGCCTCGTCCTGCGGACCCGGCGCCGACCGGTGCGGCACTAGGACGCGCCCATGACGACCCCGCCTCCTGGACAGTACCCGCCGGGCCAGCCGTACGGCATGCCTCCCGGGCCGGGCGGGCAGGGCTACCCGCAGCCGGTTTACGGCCAGCCGGTCTTCCAGCCGGTCATGCTGCCCCAGATGCAGCCCGCGCAGCCGGCGCCCCCGCCGCCGGAGGAGAAGCCTCCCGGCGACGGCGCGCAGGCCATCCGGCGGTTGCTGATCACGGCGGCCGTCGTGGGCCTGGTCGTCGTGATCGTGGGTGTCGTGATCATGGTGAACAACCCCGACGAGTACGCCGCGTCGCCCCGTCAGACGCTGAAGCTCGCGGCTCCGCAGAACGGGCTCGCCCCCTCTGTGGGGCCGGGCGGCGGGCAACCGCTGACGCAGGCGGTCGCCGACGCGCCGCCGCCGGTGCCGAACATCCCGGCGGCTCCGGCGATGCAGCCGTCCACGCCCAAGCGCCTGGTCATTCCCAAGATCGGTGTCAACGCGCCGATCAAGTCGCTCGGTCTCGACCGCAGCGGGGCGATCCAGACGCCCCCGATCAGCGACCCGAACCTGGTCGGCTGGTATCGCGGCGGCCCGACGGCGGGGGAGGCGGGCCCGGCCGTCATGCTCGGCCACAAGGACACGGCCACGCGCAGCGCCGTCTTCGCCCGCGTGCCCGAACTGGCGTACGGCGACAAGATCGAGGTGTACCGCCTCGACGGAACCGTGGCCATCTTCACCGTGGGCGGCGTCGAGCAGGCGAACAAGCAGACGTTCCCCACCAACCGGGTGTACGGCCACGCCGACAACGCCGAACTGCGACTGATCACCTGCGGCGGTAAGTACAACCATTCGACCGGTCACTACTTCGACAACGTCATCGTCTACGCCACGATGACCGGCACGCGTCTCGCGAAGTCGAGGTCCTGAATCGGGCACATCGCCGGAAGGGCTCGTGATCGGCGGCCGTCGGGGCTATGGTCTCTTCGACCGATCATGAGGAGGGCCTGTGGGCTGGTTCTCGAAAGTCCTGCTCCCCGGCCGGCTGCGTACGGGACCCACGGCGCTGCTGCCCGCTCGGCCGGACCAGAAGACACTGCTGGCCGTCGCGCAACTCGCCGACCCCGAGGCGACGACGGACGGCGACGACATCATCGCGGGCGGATCGCGCATCCAGTCGCCCATCGAGCTGACCGGAGACATCCTCGCCAAGCTCGGCGTGCCCGATGAGGACCGGCTCTGGGCCTGCCGGATCGCCGCCGAGGGCCCGTTGCCCGTCGATTTCTTCGACAAGAGCCTGGCCGAGGGCATCGCGTACCGCCTGGGCGGCTGGTCGCTCTGCCAGGGCGAGCCGCTCGATCCCGCGGAGGACGGCGGAGACCCCCTGGTCTACCTGCCGGCCGTACCGGAGCCCGAGGAGGTCCTGCCGGTTCTGGGCGGGCTGCTGGGTCTCGTCGACGCCGTGGACGCCGAGAGGTGGCCCGAGGGAGAACTCGTCGACGGTGTCGTCCACGTCCCCGTCCGCCGCGGCAGGGTGGCCGACGTCTACGCGGGCGACGCGCTCATCCTCACCGTGGAGGAGGGGCACCGCATCCCGCCCGTCGCCCGCACGCGCTGGCCGTACCTCACCGAGATCGCCGTCGCGCGGGTCTCGCCGGTCGACCGCACGGGAGAGACGAACGCCGAGGACGCCGACGCCGAGGACGTCCGTACCGAGGACGCCGACGCCGAGGACGTCCGTACCGAGGGCGCTCACGCCGAGGACGTCCGCGCCGAGGGCGCTCACGCCGAGGACGTCGTGGACGGGGAAGCGGTGGGTGAGGACGACGAGCGGGCGGATCTGGTCGGCCGGGCGGCCGTCGCGGTGACGCTCGCGAACGGGCTCCGGGGGATCGCGGCCGACAGCCGGGGATTCCTGCTCGCCGAGCCCGCCGACGTGCTACCCGGACGTCACGCCTGAGCCCTGCCCATGAGCCCTGCCCATGAGCCCTGCCCATGAGCCCTGCCCGTATCGTCGCCTGCCCCGACGAAAGTTCTGATGTAACCTCTCACTAACCGAACATTGCTCGGTTTCTTATGGAGGCACTGTGGCAGAGGCGTACATCGTCGGGGCGGTCCGCTCGCCGGTCGGTAAGAAGAAGGGTGGGCTCTCCACGGTCCACCCGGTCGACCTGGCCGCCCACACTCTCTCCGCGCTCGTGGAGCGCACCGGCGTCGACCCCGCCGCCGTGGACGACGTGATCATGGGCTGCGTGATGCAGTTCGGCCCGCAGTCCATGGACATCGCGCGCAACGCGTGGCTCAGCGCGGGCCTCCCGGAGACCGTGGCCGGGGTCACCATCGACCGGCAGTGCGGCTCGTCGCAGCAGGCGATCCACTTCGCCGCGCAGGGAGTGCTGTCGGGCACGCAGGACCTCGTCGTGGCGGCCGGCGTCGAGTCGATGTCCATCGTCCCGATGGGGTCGAGCATCACGGCGGCGCTGGAGAAGGGCATGCCGTTCCCGTTCGGCGACAAGTGGGTCGAGCGGTACGGCAAGCAGGAGATCTCCCAGTTCCGCGGCGCGGAGCTGATGTGTGAGAAGTGGGGATTCTCCCGGCAGGACCTGGAGGTCTTCGCCTACGAGAGCCACCAGCGGGCCGCGAAGGCGATCGCCAACGGCCACTTCAAGGAGCAGATCGCCCCCGTCAACGGCGTGAGCGACGACGAGGGCCCGCGGCCCGACACCACACTCGAGAAGATGGCCGAGCTCAAGACCCTGCGGGAGGGCGGCCGGATCACCGCGGCCACCTCCTCGCAGATCTCCGACGGCTCCGGCGCGCTGCTCATCGCCTCGGAGCAGGCGGTGCGCGACCACGGCCTGATCCCGCGCGCGCGGATCGTCACGCTGACGCTGGTCGGCGACGATCCCGTCTACATGCTGACGGCGCCGATCCCGGCCACGCGGAAGGCGCTGGCCAAGGCCGGGCTCTCGATCGAGGACATCGACGTCATCGAGATCAACGAGGCGTTCGCCCCGGTTCCGCTGGCCTGGCTCAAGGAGCTCGGAGCCGACCCGGCCAGGACCAATCCCAACGGCGGCGCGATCGCGCTGGGACACCCGCTGGGCGGCACCGGCGCGATCCTCATGACCAAGCTGCTGCACGAGCTCGAGCGCACCGGCGGGCGGTACGGTCTGCAGACGATGTGCGAGGGCGGCGGCCAGGCCAACGTCACGATCATCGAGCGCCTCTGACGCTCACGGCGAAGGGCACCCCGGTCGAGCGACGGGGTGCCCTTTCCGTGTCCGGACGGGTTTACTTGGCCCTCGGCAGCCGCCGCGGCTGCCGTACCGGCCGCATGGGCGGGGCCGGGATCTGCCGCGGCGGCGGCGGGAAGGAACGCTGGGGCTGCGGCGTGCGCGGGTTCTGCTGCTTGCCGCCCTTGCTGGACGCGCGAGTACGCATACGGGATCTCCTTGTACGTCGGGAACGCGGCACCGAGGTGCCGACACTCAGCTGCCGCGTCGGATGGACAGGGCCGGAAAGCTGAGCGGATCAGCGGCTCAGAGGCTGATCAGCGGTCGCCGTACAGAATCCACATGCGAGTGACAGTAACAAGCCCGCGCATCGCGGGACAAAGGGTTTTTCACGCATCCAAACCGTGCAAGTGGCCTCCAAGTCGCCCACCAGATCTCGCCAAGTGGGTTCCTGTGTACTCGGACTCGTCAAACAAACGTCCCCTGCACAGGAGATACCAGTGAAGTCGCTCAAGCGCGCCGCGGCCGTTCTCGCCACCACCGCCGTCGCCGTCACCACCTTCGGCGTCCTGTCCGCCCCGGCGCACGCCCAGAAGCCCGATGGCTGGTACCGCTGCTACGTCTCGGGCTACGGCTGGATGTACTGCCTCGACGTGTGAGCCTGACCGGCTCCGCGACACGGCCCCGCCCCCGCATGCCGGGGGCGGGGCCGTTCCGTTCCCGTCAGCCGATGTGCCGGTGGACGTCCTCGAACATCGACGGCCCGGTGCGCTGCGGGGCGATCCACGGGCCCTCCATCGACGGGTCGACGATGCCCTCCTCCAGGAACGTGTACCGCCCGTCGAGCACCCGGCGGGCCAGCCGCACGTCGCCGGCGTCGGTGTTGTCCCACAGCCGGTCGAACAGCGCCTCGGCCCGCTGCCTGGCCTGGTGGCAGAAGATGTCCGCGAGCTCGTACGGCTTGCGCCCGAACTCGGCCGACTCCTCCTGGGCGCGCACGCATACCGCGGTGATGGCGAACAGTTCGGCGCCGATGTCGACGATCCGCGACAGGAACCCCTGCCTGTGCTCCAGCCGCGCCTGCCAGCGCGACATGCCGTAGAACGTCGACCTGGCGAGCTTGCGGCTGGTCCGCTCGACGTACCGCAGGTGCGGGGCCAGCGGGCCGAACTCGGCGTACGACGTGGGCACCTGGCCGGGCCCGGTCACCAGGCTCGGCAGCCACCTGGCGTAGAAGGCGCCGGCCCGGGTGGCCGCCCGCCCCTTGGCGCGCAGGCCGGCCTTCGGATCGACGAGCTCGCCCGCGACCGACAGGTGCGCGTCCACCGCCTCGCGGGCGATGAGCAGGTGCATGATCTCGGTCGAGCCCTCGAAGATGCGGTTGATCCGCATGTCGCGCAGCATCTGCTCGACCGGCACGCCGCGCTCACCGCGGGCGTGCAGCGACTCGGCGGTCTCGTAGCCGCGGCCGCCTCTCATCTGCACGAGCTCGTCCATCAGCCGCCAGGCCATCTCCGAGCCGTACAACTTGGCCAGCGCGGCCTCGATGCGGATGTCGTTGCGCTCGTCGTCGGCCATCCGGCTGGCGAGGTCCACCACCGACTCCAGCGCGTACGTGGTGGCGGCGATGAAGGCGACCTTGCGGGCCACGGCCTCGTGCTGACCGACCGGCCGGCCCCACTGGACCCGCTCGCGCCCCCACTCGCGGGCGATCTTCGTCGCCCACTTCGCCGCGCCGACGCAGGTGGCGGGCAGCGAGAGACGTCCCGTGTTGAGCGTGGTCAAGGCGATCTTCAGGCCCTGGCCCTCGCGGCCGATCAGGTTCTCCACCGGCACGCGTACCTGGTGGAGGCGGGTGACGCCGTTCTCGATCCCCCGCAGGCCCATGAACTGGTTGCGGTGCTCGACGGTGATGCCGGGAGAGTCGGCCTCGACCACGAAGGCCGAGATCTTGGCACCGGTCCTGGCCATCACGACCAGCAGGTCGGCCACCACGCCGTTGGTCGTCCACAGCTTGACCCCGTTGATGACGTACGCGTCGCCGTCGCGGACGGCGATCGTCGACAGCCGGGCGGGGTCGGACCCGACGTCCGGCTCGGTGAGCAGGAACGCCGAGATCTCGCCACGGGCGCAGCGGGGCAGGAACCGGCGCTTCTGCTCGGGGGTGCCGAACAGCCGTAGCGGCTGGGGAACCCCGATGGACTGGTGGGCCGACAGCAGCGCGCTGAGCGCGGGGGAGCAGGACGTCACGAGTTCCAGCGCTCGGCAGTAGTACAGGTGGCTCAGGCCCAGCCCGCCGTACTCCTCCTCGATGGTCATGCCGAACGCGCCGATCGCCGCCAGGCCCTTGACCACCTCGTCGGGAATCACGGCGGTGCGCTCGATGAGCGCGGAGTCGACCTTCTCCTGCAGGAACCCTCGCAGGGCGCGCAGGAAGTCGTCCCCCTTCTTGATCTCCTCCTCGGTCAGGCGGGGTGCGGGATGCACGAGGTCCAACCGGAAGTTCCCCAGGAAGAGCTGCCTGCCGAAGCTCGGGCGGGTCCATTCCGTCTCGCGCGCCTGCTCGGCCACCTCCCTGGCCTTGGCGTAATCGGTCGTCATCCTCGACCTCCTCGGCGGTGAAACGAGCTGTACCCGTTACCTACCCGCCAGTAGCCTCTTGCACCGCCGGGAGCCCGATGTGTACGGCGGTGCCTCCGCCGGGAGAGGAGTCGATCCGGCATCGCCCGCCGTGCGCCTCCACGATGGCCTTCACGATCGACAGGCCGAGCCCCGCCCCGCCGGACAGGTGGTCCTCCCCCCGCTGGAACCGGTCGAAGGCGCGTTCCGCCTGGTCCGGGCTCATCCCCGGGCCGGTGTCGCGCACCTCGATCGTCACCGCGTCCCGGGCGCGCACCAGCCGTACGGTGGCCTTCGTGCCCTCGGGGGTGTGCGCCCGGACGTTGCCGAGCAGGTTGACGAGCACCTGGCGGACCCTGGCCTCGTCCACCGTCGCGACCAGGGAGATCGGGGCCTCCACCGTCACGGGATAGGCGGGATCGAGAGCGGCCGAGTCGGCGGCCACCTCGCGGGCCATCTCGGCCAGGTCGGTCTCGCTCAGCGCGAGCGCGGCGCCCCGGTCGAGCCGCGCGAGCTCCAGCATCTCGCCCACCAGGCGGCCCATGCGGTCGGCCTCGGCCTCGATCCGGCCCATGATCTTGGGCAGATCCTCGGGCGGGATCGCCCCGGCCCGGTAGAGCTCCGCGTAGCCCGAGATGGTCGACAGCGGAGTGCGCAGCTCGTGGGAGGCGTCGGCGGCGAACCGGCGCACGCGGTCCTCCGACGCCTCGCGGTCGCGGAAGGCGCCGGCGATGCGGTCGAGCATGAGGTTGATCGCCGCGCCGAGCCTGCCGACCTCGGAAGGCCCCTCCGGCATCCGGGCCGACAGGTCGCCTCGCTCGGCCACGAGATGCGCGGTCCGCGCCATCTTGCCCAGGGGCGCCAGGCCGCCGGCGATCAGCAGCCGGCCGCCCGCCGCCAGCAGCAGGATCAGCGCCCCGCCGGTCGCCAGTTCGCTGATCAGGAGGTGACGCACCGGATCGTCGACCGCGTCCAGGGGGACCGCGACGACCACCAGCCGCAGGCCGCTCGGCGACATCGCCGCGGCCGCGATCATGTCGTGGCCGCCGCTCGGGTCGAGGTCGAAGGTGCGGCCCTGCGCCGCGTACGCCAGCAGGTTGTCCTCGCCGAGCCTCTCGGCGAGGTCGGGCACGGCCGCGGCGTCGGCGGCGTCGCCGCTCACCAGGCGGGCCCGGCCGTCCGTGAGGTCGTAGGCGGCGACGGCGTAGGTGGAGCCGGTCAGCGCCTGCGCGAGCGGGTCTCCCACGACCACCCGGCGTGCCGCGGTGACGGTCGCCGCCACCACCTGCCCCTCCAGGCGCGTACGCAGGTGCCCGCGCAGGACGACGACGCTGACGAAGCTGAGCACGACGAGCAGGACCGCGCTCACCCCGAGCAGCCCGGCGAGCAGGCGCGTCCTGAGCGACATCACGGGTCCGTCACATGTCCTGCGGCGGGCGCAGCGCGTATCCGATGCCGCGCTGGGTGTGGATCAGCGGCGGACCGAGCGGGTCGAGCTTGCGGCGCAGGTAGGAGATGTAGGTCTCCAGCACCTGGGAACTGCCGCCGTAGCCCCAGACCTCCTCGAGCAGGCGTCGCTTGGTGAGCACCAGACCGGCGTTCGCCATCAGGAAGGCCAGCAGGCGGAACTCGGTCGGCGACAGGTCCACCGGGACGCCGCCGCGCCGCACCTCCCAGCGCGCCTCGTCGAGCTCTAGATCCGCGACCCGCAAGATCGGCCCGTGCGCCCGTTCGGCCGCCTCCGGCACGCTCGTACGGCGCAGCACGGCGCGGATTCGGGCGACCAGCGCCTCGACGGAGAATGGCTTGGTGACGTAGTCGTCGCCACCGAGGGTCAGCCCGCGTACGGTGTCGGCGACCGCGTCGCGGGCGGTGAGGAAGATCACAGGAGGATGCACGCCGCCGGCCCGGATCCGCCGGCACACCTCGAAGCCGTCGATGTCGGGGAGCATGACGTCGAGGACGACCAGATCGGGCTGGTCCTTCATGACCTCGCCGAGCGCCGCGGCCCCCGTGCCCACGGCCGTCACCCGGAAGCCGTGGAATCTGAGGGCGACTTCCACGATGTCCCGGATGTTCGGCTCGTCCTCGACGACGAGGATCCTGGTTTCACTCATGCGGCACCCATTGTGCAGGCAGGAAGCATATGTCGCACAATTCGGGTCCGCGGCTCCGGCACCGTCACCTGGGCGCCCTGCTACTTGGCGCCCCGCTTAGGTGGGCGCGGTTACTTGGGGACCCTGGCGACGCAGAACACGGTCTGGCCGAACGGCGGGCGGACGAACCGCTCGATGAGCCGGGTCAGCGGCACGACGGTCCGGTCGTAGATCTTCACGAGCCGGGGGTCTGGGTAGCCCACGCCACCCCGCCGCACGGCCGCCCACCAGGCGATTCCGCCGAGGAAGTTGATCGGCTTGAGCACCTGGACGTCGAGGCCCGCGGCGGTGACCGTCTTGCGCAGCGTGGCGGGGGTGTAGCGGGTGACGTGTCCCACCTTGCGGTCGAAGTCCCCGTAGAGCTGCATGTAGCCGGGCACCCAGATGACGATCCGGCCGCCGGGGGCGGTCACCCTGGCCAGCGACCGCAGCGCCTCGGCGTCCTCCTCGATGTGCTCAAGGACGTTCATCATCACGACGGTGTCGACCGGCTCGGCCAGAGGGATGTCGGTCGGCAGGCCGAACTGGAGCACCGACACGTCGTCGCGGTCCGCGAACCTCTTGCGCAGTTGCTCGACGCAGTAGGGATCGAAGTCGCTCACCACGAGCCGGTCCAGACGCGGCAGGAACTGCTCGGCGAAGTGCCCGAGACCCGAACCGATCTCCAGCAGCGACCGCCCGACGTGCGGCGCGACCATGTCGAACTCGTACTGCCGGTAGTTCTTGGCCTCGTCGCCGCCGAGGTGGTTCTCCAGAGCCTCGTCCCCGGCCGCCGGCTGGACTACTCGGTCATACCCAGACATAGGATCCTCGATCTGCACGCTGACGGTCTTGGAAAGTGTAGTGCCCGCCCCATCGGCGGGTGTCCGCTTCGCCGGAGGGGCCGCCCGCGGGCTGCCGACGACGCTGTGGACGGAATGCCCGGCTGCTCGTAGGCTTCACCTCCGTCCGCCGATCCGCCCCTATTTCCCTCAGATGGACGACGACGAGGCAGTGACCCGTGCCCTGGCCGGCGACCTTGACGCCTACGAGGTGCTGGTCGCCCGGTACAGCGCGGTCGCCCACCGTACGGCGAGCCTGCTGGGCGCGGCCGACGAGGCGGAGGACGTCGTCCAGGAGGCGTTCGTCAAGGCGTTCCGCCACCTGAAGGGCTTCCGCCGGGGCTCGTCCTTCCGCCCCTGGCTGCTGCGCATCGTGGCCAACGAGACCCACGACCTCACCCGGTCGCGTGGCCGCCGCTCCGACCTCGCCGTGCGGCTGGGCCGCGAGCGGGAGCCGTACGGGCCGGAGGACCCGCAGAGCGCGGCCGTGGACGCCGACGGCAGGTCCCGCCTGCTGGAGGCCGTACGCGCGCTGCCCCAGGGGGAACGCGAAGCCGTGGTCTGCCGGTATTTCCTGCAGTTGTCGGAGGCGGAGACGGCCGAGGTCCTCGGCGTACGGCTCGGCACGGTGAAGTCGCGGACGTTCCGGGCCCTGCGGCACCTGCGGGAGGAGGTGGGCGGTGAGCGATGACAACCGGCCGGAGTCGATCGAGGAGCGCCTGCGTGCTCTCGGCGCCGACCTGACCGTGCCCGCGCCGCCCCCCGCCGACGTGGCGCGTGCCGTACGTGCCCGGCTGGAGGACGAGGGCGCCGAGGACGAGGGCGCCGAGGACGAGCGGGCGCGGCGGCTCGGTCGGCGGGGGCTCGGTCGGCGGCGGCTCGGTCGGCGGCCGTCGCCGCGCGTGGCGGCGGCGTCGGTGGCGGTCCTGCTGGCCGTGCTGCTCGGGGCCACCCCGCAGGGCCGGGCCGCGGTGGTGTCGGTGCTGCGCTTCGCGGGCGTGGAGATCCACGTCGGCGGCGCCGGGCCGCTGCCCACGGGAGTGCCGAGCCCGCTGCCCGGCGAGCGCCGGGTGACGCTGGAGGAGGCGCGGCGGACCGCGCGGTTCCCCCTCGCCGTGCCGTCCGCGCTCGGCGAGCCCGCCGACGTGCGGCTGGCCGACGGCGGCCGGGTGGTGACGCTGCTGTGGCCCGGTGTCCGGCTCGACGAGTTCGACGGGACGCTGAGCGTCGTCTGGCACAAGGAACTCGGCGAGCCGTTTCCCGAGCAGGTGGACGCCGTCCGCGGATGGTGGATCCAGCAGCCCCACGGCGTGTCGTACGTGCCGTTCGGCGGCGCGCCGCGTGAGGAGCGGGTGGCAGCGCCGACGCTCGTCTGGCAGCACAGGCTGGTCGGCATGCGGCTGGAGGGACCGGACCGCGCCGAGGCCGTACGGATCGCCTCCTCGGTCCGATGAACCGGAAAGTCACTCGGGGGAGGCGAGCCAGCCGTCGACCTCGCTCAGCAACTCCTTCCTGACCGCGTCGGGCGCCCTGGACGACCGGATCGACTGCCTGGCGAGCTCGGCGAGCTCGGCGTCGCTGAAGCCGTACACGTCCCTGGCGAGCTCGTACTGCGGCAGCAGACGGGCGCCGAACAGCAGCGGGTCGTCGGCGCCGAGGGCGATCGGCACCCCGGCCTCGAACAGCCGCCGCAGCGGCACGTCCTCGGGCCGTTCCGCCACGCCGAGGCCCACGTTGGACAGCGGGCACACCTCGCAGGTGATCTGCCGGTCGGCCAGCCGCTCCATCAGGCGGGGCGACTCGGCCGCGCGCACCCCGTGGCCGATCCGGTCGGCGCCCAGGTCGTCGAGGCACTCGGCGACGCTCGCCGCGCCCAGCAGCTCGCCGCCGTGCGGCACCGCGAGCAGCCCGGCGCTCCTGGCGATCCGGAAGGCGTGCTCGAAGTCCCTGGCCCGGCCGCGCCGCTCGTCGTTGGACAGGCCGAAGCCGACCACGCCCCTGCCCTCGTACCGCGCGGCCAGGCGGGCCAGCGTCCTGGCATCGAGTGTGTGCCGGGTGCGGTTGGCGGCCACGATCACCGCCATGCCGATCCCGGCCTGTCTGGCGGCCTTCTCCGTCGCGTCGAGGACGAGTTCGAGGGTCTCGGTCAGCCCGCCGAAACGCTGGGCGTACCCGGACGGGTCGACCTGGATCTCCAGCCAGCGCGACCCCTCCCGGGCCTCGTCCTCGGCGGCCTCACGCAGCAGGCGGTAGACGTCCTGCGGCCGGCGCAGCACCGACCGCGCGATGTCGTACAACCGCTGGAACCGGAACCAGCCGCGTTCGTCGGTGGCCCGCAGTTTGGGCGGCCAGTCCTCGACGAGCGCGTCGGGGAGATGGACGCCCTGCTCCCGGGCGAGCTCGATCAGCGTCGAATGCCGCATCGAGCCGGTGAAGTGCAGGTGCAGATGTGCTTTGGGGAGCGTGTCGAGTGGACGTGCCATCTCCATATGTTGCCGCATCCCGTTGACAACCCGTCGGCGGGTTGGCGCGTTGGGGAGGGGCGAAAGGGGAGCTCATGACCGAAGAAGACGAGGCGGCCTTCGACGAGTTCCTGGCCGCGCGCAGCACCGCTCTTCTGCGCACCGCGATCCTGGTCTGCGGCGCCTCGGCGACCGACGCCGAGGACATGGTCCAGAGCGCGCTGGAGAAGGTGTACCGGCACTGGCCGCGCATCCGGCACGACAACCCCGAGGCGTACGCGCGCCGGGTCGTGGTGAACGGCGCGATCAGCAAGGCCAGGCGGCGCAGGGTGCTCCAGGAGATCACCTTCGCGCAGCCGCCGGAGACACCTGTGGAGTCGCCGGACCTCGGCCTGCGCGACGTGCTCGTCACCGAGCTCAGGAAGCTGCCGGCCCGGATGCGGGCCGTACTGGTCCTCCGCTACTGGGAGGACATGTCGGAGGCCGAGACCGCCGCGTTGCTCGGCTGCTCGGTCGGCACCGTCAAGAGCCAGGCCGCCCGCGGTCTGGCACGCGTGCGCGCACGCATGGAGAACCTGGAAGGAGCGTCCGCATGAACGTCGAAGAGGCACTGAGAGATGCCATGGCCGCTCAGGTCGCCGGCGTGCACGCGTCGCCGTCCCTGGGCCAGGCCGTCCGGCGGCGCAACCGCCGCCACGTCGTCAGATTTCGTGTGGCGGGGGCGGTCGTGCTCGCCGGGGCGGTCGCCGTGGGCGTGCCGGTGGCGTTGACCGCATGGCCCGGCACCGCCTCCAACGCGGGCGGCCTCGCCGGGAGTGGCGCCACCGGCCAGGGAGGCCCGGTCGCGTCCGCGGCCGCCTCCGGCGACACCGTCGCCACGCCGGAAGTGCTCGTCCCCGACGTGGTCGGCAAGAGCGCCGCGGAGGTCAACGCCATCCTGAAGGAGGCCGGCTACACGGTGAGGATCATGAAGATGCTCAACGACGACGCCCCGGCGGGCACGGTCTTCGACCAGATGCCGCAGCCGGGGACGGCCGCTCCCCCTGGGGCGGCGGTCACGATCATGATCGCCACAACGGCCGGCCCGGCCTCCGCCCCTTCGGAGAACGCCGAGGATCCGCGGATGCCCCAGGACCTCGGCGACCTGGGGGACGGCCGGACGCTCGGCGGTGTGCACCTCGGCTACCTGCCCGAAGGGCTCGAATGGGGCAAGTGGTCCGGCAAGGACGGGTTCGGCAAGGAGACCTACACCACGAGCTGGGTGGAGCCCGGCCTGGAACCCGGCATGTACAACGTCCAGATGGTCGTCTACCGGAAGGACGCCGCGAGCGTGCTGGCCAAGCGCATGCAGAGCTTCGCCGCGCAGGGCGCCGAGCCGGTCAAGGTCGGCGGCAGGAAGGCCTACCTGGTCAGCGTGTCGGAGGGCGGCGATCGGATCCTGGACGGCGGCACCCGGACGATCGTGTGGACCCTCGCGCCCGGCGTCGGGGCCGAGGTCATGATCAGCCCTGACTACGCGGCCAAGCTCGGCACGGCGGAGGCCGACAAGGAGCTGAAGAAGATCGCAGCCGGAGCCACCCTCGGCAAGTGACCCCCCGCCGGTCCCACCGCCTCCGCGCCCCGGCCGGGGCCGGTAGGCGGTGGGTCATCTTTGTACTCGCGGCTGGGTGAGGTTTGTAGTGCGCCCGGATGAGCCGCGATTCCTACATTCCGCGACTCATGGATCCGATCATCGACGGTGTCTTCGGGACCCTGCCGGCGATCATGGCGGTCGGTCCGCGGGCCACCGGAAAGACCACCACGGCGCGACGACACGCCGAAACGGTGGTGCGGCTCGATCGGGACAGTGAGAACGCCGCCTTCCGCGCGGATCCGGACGTGGCTATGCGCGGGCTCAAGGAGCCCGTCCTTCTGGACGAATGGCAGGGCCTCCGCCATGTCGCCGGGGCGGCGACATGGCGGAGGCCCGGTCCCGCGTGGCGGGGACCGGGCCTCCGTGCCGGGTTCGTGACGCCGGCGCGCCTCGTCACCTCAGTGCGTCTCGGCTTCTCAGCGCATTTCGGCTTCTCAGTGCGTCTCGGCTTCTCAGTGCGTCTCGGCTTCTCAGTGCGCCTCGGCCAGGAGCTTGGTCACCCGGCTGACGCCCTCGACCAGGTCGTCGTCGCCCAGGGCGTACGACAGGCGGAAGTAACCCGGAGTGCCGAACGCCTCGCCAGGCACCAGCGCGACCTCGGCCTCCTCCAGGATGAGCTCGGCCAGCTCGGCCGAGGTCTGCGGGCGCCTGCCGCGAAGCTCCTTGCCGAGCAGCGCCTTAACCGACGGGTACGCGTAGAACGCGCCGAACGGCTCGGGGCAGACCACGCCGGGGATCTCGTTGAGCATCCGGACCATGGTCTGACGGCGCCGGTCGAAGGCCGTCCGCATCTCGGCGACGGCGGACAGGTCGCCGGAGACGGCGGCGAGCGCGGCGGCCTGGGCGACGTTGGAGACGTTCGAGGTGGCGTGGGACTGCAGGTTCGTCGCCGCCTTGACCACGTCGGCCGGGCCGATCAGCCAGCCCACCCGCCAGCCGGTCATCGCGTACGTCTTGGCCACGCCGTTCAGCACGACGACCCGGTCGCGCAGCTCGGGCACGGCGGTGGCGATGCTGGAGAACTTCGCCTCGCCGTAGACCAGGTGCTCGTAGATCTCGTCGGTGACGACCCACAGGCCCTTGTCGAGCGCCCAGCGGCCGATCTCCTCGACCTGGGCGGGGGTGTAGACGGCCCCCGTCGGGTTCGACGGCGAGACGAACAGCAGCACCTTGGTGCGGTCGGTCAGCTTCTCCTCCAGCTGCTCGACCGAGGCCAGATAGCCGGTCGTCTCGTCGGTGACCACGTCGACCTGGACGCCGCCCGCGAGCTTGATCGCCTCCGGGTACGTCGTCCAGTACGGCGCCACGACCAGGACCTCGTCACCCGGGTCGAGCAGCGTGGCGAAGGCCTCGTAGACCGCCTGCTTGCCGCCGTTGGTCACCAGGACCTGGGCGGCCTCCACCTGGAACCCGCTGTCGCGCTGCGTCTTCTCGGCGATCGCCTGCTTGAGCTCGGGCAGGCCCCCGGCCGGGGTGTACTTGTGGAACCTGGGGTTCCGGCACGCCTCGACGGCCGCCTCGACGATGTAGTCGGGCGTGGGGAAGTCGGGCTCGCCGGCGCCGAAGCCGATGACCGGGCGACCGGCCGCCTTCATCGCCTTGGCCTTGGCGTCCACGGCCAGAGTCGCGGACTCGGAGATCGCGGAAATACGCGCGGAGATGCGAGGTCGGGTCATGGCTCCATCGTTCCAGACGCGCCACGCGGTTTCGTCTCCATATCCAGGATGCGGACGGGTTCCCGCGGTAGCTTTGAACCGCACGAACGGCACTCGGGCCGCCTCTCCGGGCGGCGCGGCGACCACGTGGTTCGACGGACTGGTGAAACCCGCGTACACTTCACCGACTAGTGGGCCACGTGAACGACGGGACGGACGCTTCTCCGCGTTTCTCGGGTATCGTGGTGCACGGCATAGGGCACTAGCGCAATTGGTAGCGCACCGGTCTCCAAAACCGGCGGTTGGGGGTTCGAGTCCCTCGTGCCCTGCGGAGTGCGGTCCGCGCAACAATGGCGTGAAAGCGCGCCGCAACTGCGACGGACACGACGGATCAGGTGAGGACTGTGGCGATCGACACCCGCGGCGAGACCGCTGGCAAGCCAGGCAAGCCGACCAATGAGAAGAAGGCAAAGCGCACCTCGCCCGCTCTTTTCTACCGGCAGGTCGTCGCCGAGCTGCGCAAGGTCATCTGGCCCAGGCGCAATGAGCTGATCTCGTACACGGTAGTTGTCCTGGTCTTCGTCGTGATCATGGTTGGGCTCGTGTTCGGGATCGATACGCTGCTGGGTAAGGGTGTGCTCTGGCTCTTCGGCGGATCCTGATCCCGCCCAAGACGTCGCAGCGCGTCAAGACACCAAGCGAAGAAGGAAGAGTCCCGTGTCCGAGTCCCCGATGCCGGCCGACCGCTCCCATGAAGAGGATGACGAGTGGGGCACCGAGCAGGACGAGGCCGTAGCAGAGGTCGAGGAGACCACGGTCGCCGACTCAGACGGTGGTGACGGCGGCGAAGACGCGGCTGAGGTCGCCCCGCAGGTCGACGAGGACGGTGACGTCCTCCCGGATGTCGACCCGGTCGAGGAGTTCAAGCGCCAGCTTCGCGGTCAGTTCGGCGAGTGGTACGTCATCCACTCGTACGCCGGTTACGAGAACCGCGTGAAGCAGAACATCGAGAGCCGCATCGGGTCCCTCAACATGGAGGACTTCATCTTCCAGGTCGAGGTGCCGACCCACACGATCACGGAGTTCAAGGGCGGCAAGAAGACTCCGATCAAGGAGCGCGTGCTTCCCGGTTACGTCCTGGTCCGGATGGACCTGACCGACGAGTCCTGGGCCGCGGTGCGCAACACGCCCGGTGTGACCGGCTTCGTCGGCCTGTCCAACAAGCCGAGCCCGCTGAACCTCGACGAGGTCGCCAAGCTGCTCGCCCCGGAGCCTTCCGAGGAAGTCAAGAAGGCCACGACCAAGACGACCACCGCGACCGTCGACTTCGAGGTCGGCGAGTCCGTCACGGTCATGGACGGGCCGTTCGCCACGCTGCCGGCCACGGTCAGCGAGATCAGCGCCGAGTCGCAGAAGCTCAAGGTCCTCGTGTCGATCTTCGGTCGAGAGACCCCGGTCGAGCTGTCGTTCAACCAGGTCTCGAAGATCTGACCGTCTCGCGTAGACTCGATAGCCGTCCTCACGCACGCCCTGTTTCGGCGTGCCCGTGAGGCTTTTGTAGGACAAAGGACCCGGAGAAGGACAAATGCCTCCAAAGAAGAAAGTCGCGGCCCTGGTGAAGGTCCAGCTTCCCGCTGGACAGGCCACCCCCGCGCCGCCGGTCGGTACCGCGCTCGGTCCGCACGGCGTCAACATCATGGACTTCGTCAAGCAGTACAACGCGGCGACGGAGGCCCAGCGGGGCAACATCATCCCCGTCGAGATCACCATCTTCGAAGACCGCACCTTCACCTTCATCACGAAGACGCCGCCGGCGCCCGAGCTGATCAAGAAGGCTGCCGGTCTGCAGAAGGGCAGCGCGAACCCGCACAAGGACAAGGTGGGCAAGCTGACTCGCGAGCAGCTTCGCCAGATCGCCGAGACCAAGATGCAGGACCTCAACGCCAACGACGTCGAGGCCGCCGAGAAGATCATCGCCGGCACCGCCCGCTCCATGGGCATCACGATCGCCGACTGAGAATCTTCCGCGGGGGCTCGTAAGCGCCCGAGGCGCCGCGCCGCAGGCGCGGCAATCCAACGCTGTGGGAGGGCCGAAGCGCAGGCCCGGACCACGATCTCCACGAGGAGCATGAAGTGAAGCGCAGCAAGAACTGGAAGAACGCGGCGGCCGAGGTCGACCGCGCGGCCCTGTACAACCCGCTCGACGGCGTACGGCTGGCCAAGAAGACCGCGACCACGAAGTTCGACGCGACCGTCGAGGTCGCCCTGCGGCTGGGCGTCGACCCCCGCAAGGCCGACCAGATGGTCCGCGGCACCGTCAACCTCCCGCACGGCACCGGCAAGACCGCCCGGGTCCTGGTCTTCGCGACCGGTGACCGTGCCGAGGAGGCCCGCGCGGCGGGCGCCGACATCGTCGGCTCCGACGAGCTGATCGACGAGGTGTCCAAGGGCCGTCTCGACTTCGACGCGGTCGTCGCCACCCCGGACCTGATGGGCAAGGTCGGTCGCCTGGGCCGCGTGCTCGGCCCCCGCGGGCTCATGCCGAACCCGAAGACCGGCACCGTCACGCCCGACGTGGCCAAGGCCGTCACCGACATCAAGGGCGGAAAGATCGAGTTCCGGGTCGACCGGCACGCGAACCTGCACTTCATCATCGGCAAGGCGTCCTTCGACGACCGTCAGCTCGTGGAGAACTACGCCGCGGCGCTGGACGAGGTCCTGCGTCTCAAGCCGTCGGCGGCCAAGGGCCGTTACCTCAAGAAGGTCACCTTCACCACGTCCATGGGCCCGGGCATCCCGGTCGACCCCAACGTGACGCGGGCGATGACCGCCGAGATCGACGCCTGAGCCGTCGCCCCGGCCCGTACGACGACGGAAGCCCCCGCCCTCACTGGGCGGGGGCTTCCGCGCGTCTTGGACGGATAACGAGCTCCCGCGCGTCCTCCCATGATCAGACGGCGCATAAACTCGGCGCGTGACCGAAGAGCGCAGGGATTCCGTCGATCACATCCTTGACCAGTGGCAACGCGAGCGGCCCGACCTGGACCTGTCGGCCATGGGAGTCTTCGGCCGCCTCGCCCAGGTGACCCGGATGGTCGAGGGCCGGGTCGAGGAGGTCCTCGACCGGCACGGTCTGCGTGCGGGAGACTTCGACGTGCTGGCCGCGCTGCGCCGTTCCGGCCCGCCGTACACGCTGATCCCCTCCGAGTTGTCGGACATGGTGATGATGTCGCGTGCCGGCATGACGAGCCGGCTCGACCGGCTGGAGGCCGCCGGGCTGGTCGAGCGCAGTCTCGACCCGACCGACCGGCGCAGCTTCAAAATCACCTTGTCGGAGAAGGGACGCGAGGTGATCGACGCGACCCTCACCGACCACGCGGCGAACCTCGCCCGGCTCGCGTCGGGGCTGTCCCCGCGGGAGGCCGACACGCTCGACCGGTTGCTGCGCGACCTGCTCACGTCGCTGGCCTGACACGCTCGCCGGCTCATCGGCGTACGCCGCGGCGCCAGACGCCCGCGATGGCACGGGTTGCGGTGATGTCGCGGGTCGGGTCACCGTCCACCAGCAGCAGGTCCGCGCGCATGCCCGGCGCGATCCGCCCCCGGTCGTGGAGCCCGAAGTGCCGGGCGGGGACGCTGGTGGCCGCCGCGAGCGCCTCCTCGGGAGTGAGACCGGCCTCGGTGAGGAGCGGCAGTTCGCGATGCATGCTCGCGCCGTGCAGCGGGGCGAGGAAGTTCGCGTCCGTGCCTGCCAGCAGGGGCACGCCCGCGCGGTGCAGGGCCAGGGCCGCGTGCGCGGCGTTCACCACGCCCTGCGGGTGCACGGGTACGGCGCCGGGGTCGTCGCGGATGACGGCCCGCGCGTGGCCGGGCAGCCGCGACGCGACCCGCTCGTCCCGGACGAGCTCCGCCCCGCCCGTCCCGCCGGTGATCGCCTCGATGTAGCTCAGCGTGCTGACCACGAACACTCCGCGGGCGGCGGCCCGCGCCGCCAGTTCCTCGACGGCGGGATCACCGGGCGGGGCGTCGTGGACGACGTGCGCCAGGCCGTCGACTCCCGCCTCGATCGCGACAGTGGCGTCCCGCACGGTCGCCACGTGGGCGATGGCCGCCAGGCCCGCGGCGTGCCCGGCCTCGACGAGCGCGGCGACGACGTCCGGGCCGAGAACCGGCAGGTCGAGCCCCGCCGCTGAGCCGTCGTCCACGACGATTTTCAGATAGTCGATGCCCTCCGCCAGCCGGGCCTCGACGAACTCCTTCGCCTGCCCGGCGCCGGCGATCGTGTCGAAGGCGCCCACGGCGTCGCCGAGGTGAGCGACGGCGGCGGCCTCGGCGGCCATGATCTGGCTGGGGTGGCCGTTGGGTGCGGTGGCCAGGACGCCGGCGCTGCGCAGGTCGGCCACGTCGTCCCGCTCGGCGGCGAGCCTCCGCTGCCTGGCGAGGTTGGACGGCAGGCAGAACATGTCGAGCTCCGTCGTCACCCCGAAGGCCAGCGCCTGGGCGAGCATGCCGTCGGAGACATGGGTGTGCGCGTCGATCAGGCCGGGGAGGACCGTCCTGCCCGTTCCGTCGATCTCGGTGTCCACCCGTCGTCCGTCGTACTCGGCGATGAGGCCGTCCTCGACGAGCACGTTCGCCCGGGGGACGGTCCGTTCGCCGTCGAAGACGCGCACGTCCCGAATCAGGGTCCGCATGTCCGCTCTCCTTGTCTTTCGGTATCTGATAGTACGAATGCTAACTATCATGCTGCAAACTACCGTGAATGTGCGGGGATTGTGCAGGGCTGGTGGTGGTTCGTCCGGAGCTGACGCGCCCGGCGCGTTAGGCGCATAGGGTCAAGGGCAGGTAAAGGGGGAAACCGAAGGGATGGACACAATGCGACGACTACTGGTGGCCGCCGGAGCGGTGGCCGCGATCACGGTCGCGGGATGCGGGACGACCGCGACTCCGTCTCTCCAGAACGCGCAGCTCTCGGCGGCCGAGGTCATTCAGCAGACCGCGCAGAAGGCCGACGAGGTCAACACCTATGCCGCGGACCTCGTGGTCAACGTGACCGACGCCAAGGGCGGTCAGGGCGGGGTCGTCCAGGGGACGATGCTCTACCAGAAGACACCGCAGATCGCCTCTGACATCAACCTCAGCCAGCTGTCGTTCAACGGGCAGAGCGTGCCCGGCGGCGTGCGGGTGATCCTCCAGGGCGACGTGGCGTACGTGAAGCTCGACATGCTCAAGACCCTGGTGGGCGCCACCAAGCCGTGGATCAGGCTCGACCTTAAGCAGCTCGGCTCGCAGGCCGGCGTGAACGTCGACCAGTTCCTCGGCCAGGCCCAGCAGTTCGACCTGAAGACGAGCGCCGCCCTGCTGACCGCGTCCAAGGACGTGAAGTCCGTCGGCAGCGAGCAGGTCGGCGGGGTGGACACCACCCACTACTCGGGCACGTTCCCGGTCGACCAGGCGGTCAAGCAGCTCTCCGAGGAGCAGCGCGGGCGTCTGCAGGGCGAGCTCGCGAGCGCCAAGGACGTCAAGTTCGACGCGTGGATCGACGCCCAGGGCCTGCCCCGCAAGGTCGAGCTGAGCGGCGGCAAGCCGGACGCCGGCACGTTCAAGGCCACCGCGATGTTCAAGTCGTTCAACGAGCCGGTCTCGATCAAGGCGCCGGCCGCCGACCAGGTGGGCGAACTGCCGCAGACGCTGCCGCAGCCGTCCGGCCTCGGCGGCTGATTTGGCGTCCAGCCGGTTGACAACGTAGTCTGTCTCCTGCCGAAGACCGCCGGTCGTCGCTGGGCGTGCAGCCCGGCGACCGAAGGATCCACGTTGAGTGGACGGCCCGCGTAGGTGTGGAGACGCTTGAGGACGTTCGACGTCCGTCCAAGCCCCGTGCGCCTGCGCCGGGGCTTGTCTGTTTTCCGAGGGCCTTCGCCGGCGGCACATCTGGAAGGAGGCCCATGGCGAAGGCGGAGAAGAGCGTCGCGATCGCCGAGCTCAAGAGTGAGTTCGAGGGATCCAGCGCCGCCGTTCTGACCGAATACCGCGGTCTCACCGTCGCTCAGCTCAAGCAGCTGCGCGTTTCTCTCGGTGGGAATGCGAAGTTCGCCGTGGCGAAGAACACGCTCACCAAGATCGCGGCCAACAACGCCGGGATCACCGCCCTGGACGACCTGTTCCAGGGCCCGACCGCCATCGCGTTCGTCAAGGGCGACGTCGTGGAGGCGGCCAAGGGTCTGCGTGACTTCGCCAAGGCCAACCCCCTCCTGGTGATCAAGGGCGGCGTCGTCGACGGCAAGTCGATGACCCCCGACGAGATCACGAAGCTTGCCGACCTTGAGTCCCGTGAGGTGCTCCTCGCGAAGCTGGCCGGTGCGCTGAAGGCCAAGCAGTCCCAGGCTGCCGCCACCTTCGCCGCGCTGCCCACCACCATGGCTCGACTGGCCGAGGCTCTGCGCGCCAAGCGCGAAGAGGCCGGTGAGTAGGTCCGCGCAGCGGACGGGGGGAAGCGCGCACCGCGGTCCCTTTTCACTTTTTTGCTAGATCCACTGGAGGAACACATCATGGCGAAGCTCAGCACCGACGAGCTGCTCGAGACCTTCAAGGAGATGACCCTCCTTGAGCTGTCCGAGTTCGTGAAGGTCTTCGAGGAGACCTTCGACGTCAAGGCCGCCGCTCCGGTCGCCGTCGCCGCCGCCCCGGCCGCCGGTGGCGCCGGTGCCGCCGCCGAGGAGGCCGAGGAGCAGGACGAGTTCGACGTCATCCTCGAGGCCGCCGGCGACAAGAAGATCCAGGTCATCAAGGAGATCCGCGCCCTGACGAGCCTGGGCCTCAAGGAGGCCAAGGACCTCGTGGACGGCGCTCCGAAGCCGGTCTTCGACGGCAAGGTCAACAAGGAGCAGGCCGAGAAGGCGAAGGCCGCCCTCGAGGGCGCCGGCGCCACCGTCACCGTCAAGTAAGACGGTCTCGCAACACGCTTCACCGAAGGGGCGGGTCCATCCAGGTGCCGGATGGGACCGCCCCTTTCGCATGTCCGGAAGTCGAGTGCGATCCAGACCCTTATGAGCAGGCCGGGCCCGTTGATCTATCGTGCGGACATAGGATCCGCGCGACATGATCGGGCCGAGACCACCGGTGCTCAGGAGGTGCGGGGATGCGGCGCGCGCTGACCGTCGGGCTCGTCCTTCTGGTGGCCGTGTCGGCCCTGGCGGTCCTGCGCCTCGTCCGGGCCCGTACGGAGGCCCTGGCGGCGGAACAGGACCGCGAGATGGCCGTGAGGGCCGCCGCGGCGCACGCCGTGAGCCTCATGTCCATCGACCACCGCCGCATCGACGACGACATCAAGCGCGCGCTGGCCACCTCCACGGGCCCAGAGCGCGCACGCTACGCGGCCGGGCAGGCGGCGCTGAGGGACGCCACGCTGAAGAACAAGGCCGTCCAGACGGGTGTCCTGCGGGCCTCCGCGCTCGCCTCCCTCGACGGCGACCGGCGCACGGCGCAGGTGCTGATCGTCGGCGATGCGGTGATCCACTGGGAGGACGGCAGGAAGGCGCCTCCCGAGGAGCGCTTCTTCCGCTGGCGCATGGACGTCACGAACGCCTCGGGCCTGTGGCTGGTCTCCCGCGCGGAGCTGGTGCGGTGAGGCGCCTCCTGGTGTCGGTGACGGCCCTCGTGGCGGCCGGACTGGCCGTCGCCGCTGTGTGGCTGCTGCTCGACCTGCGCCGCCTCCAGGCGGCCGAGACGGCCTCCCGCGAGGCCCTGGCGGCCGCCCGGTCGTACGCGCCCGACATGTTGTCGTACGACTACCGTACGATCGACCGGGACATGCTGAGGGCGGGCGCGCACGCCACCGGGCAGCTGGCGGAGCACTACCGGACGCTCGCGGCGACACTCGGACCGCGGGCGCGTGAGCGGCGGACGGTTCAGCACGCCGTCGTGGCCGCGGCCGGCGTGGAGTCGGCGACGCCGGAAGAGGTCCGGGTGCTGCTGTTCGTGAACATGGTCACGACGCGCTCGGGCCCGGGTCAGGCTCAGCCGAAGCAGCAGGTCAGCCAGGGGAGAGCGCGCCTGGTCATGGTGACGCAGGGCGACGGCTGGAGAGCCTCCCGGCTGTCCACGCTGCTGGGTGACACGCCCGTCCCCTAGGCCCGTGGCTAAATTGTTAGTAAAGAAGACGTTTAGGCCGGGGCTAGGGCTGGGTATTCAGGGCATGGCGGCGTCGACCCACGGTCAGCGTTAGCCCGTTCGTGTGACTGAGCGTTACCCGTCTCCGGTCCCGGGTAGGGACTGGGTCCCGGCGCTCGCTCGGTCCCAAGGGCGGGAAAAACCCAGCGTGACGCCCGCCGGTTAGGCGAAATGTCGGCTCTCGGGCTTGACGTTTCGGCGCTGACGGGTGATGCTGCCACCAACGTGGAGCGCAGAGCGATAGCGGAGTGGACAGGTGTATGCCGATCGGCTACACTGCCCCTTTGCGCTGCCCTTTGACGACCGTCTCTCTGAGTAACTCTTAGTCCTGGTCGTCTGGCGTGCGTGTAGTCAGTCCGCGAGCCCTCGGAAGGACATCTGTTGGCAGCCTCGCGCAACGCCTCCGCCGTACCCGCCGGTCCCCGTACCGTGTCGTTCGCACGTATCGAGGAGCCGCTCGAAGTACCCGACCTTCTCGCCCTGCAGACCGAGTCCTTCGATTGGCTGCTCGGTAACGAGAGATGGAAGGGCCGGGTTGAGGCGGCTCGCCAGGCCGGGCGCAAGGACGTCCCGGCCCAGTCGGGTCTCGAAGAGATCTTCGAGGAGATCAGTCCCATCGAGGACTTCTCCGGAACCATGTCCCTGTCGTTCCGGGACCACAGGTTCGAGCCGCCCAAGTACTCAGTCGATGAGTGCAAAGACAAGGACATGACCTACTCCGCCCCGATGTTCGTCACGGCGGAGTTCATCAATAACACCACAGGTGAGATCAAGAGCCAGACGGTGTTCATGGGCGACTTCCCGCTCATGACGTCGAAGGGCACGTTCATCATCAACGGCACCGAGCGTGTCGTGGTCTCCCAGCTCGTCCGGTCGCCCGGTGTCTACTTCGACCGTTCGGTCGACAAGACCTCCGACAAGGACCTGTTCGGCTGCCGGGTGATCCCGTCGCGCGGCGCGTGGCTCGAGTTCGAGATCGACAAGCGGGACAGCGTCGGCGTGCGCATCGACCGCAAGCGCAAGCAGCCGGTCACCGTGCTGCTGAAGGCGCTCGGCTGGACCAACGACCAGATTCTGGAGCGTTTCGGCCAGTACGAGTCGATGCGGGCGACTCTGGAGAAGGACCACACCTCCGGCCAGGACGACGCGTTGCTGGACATCTACCGCAAGCTGCGTCCGGGTGAGCCGCCGACCAAGGAGTCGGCGCAGGCGTTGCTGGAGAACCTGTACTTCAACCCGAAGCGC
>NZ_JBFAOO010000115.1:0-24206 GCF_040675265.1 Microbispora sp. NPDC049633 | reverse complement strand
GCGACCCGCTCGGCCAGCGCGTCGGCCGCGCCGGACGGCAGCGTGGAGACGACCAGATCGGCCGCGGGATCGAAGTCGTCGAAGGAGCGCACCGTCACCGTCGCGCCGAGGCGCTCGGCGACCCGCAGGGTCTCCCCCGCGCGGGCCGGATCGCGCACGACCAGCGTGACCTCCGCGAGCCCCGTCTCCCGAAGGGCGGCGACGGCCGAGGCCGCGGTGGCGCCGCCGCCGAGGACGACCGCGGAGGCCGGTGCGGGCACGCCCGCCTCCGCGAGCGCCCGCACGATGCCGTACACGTCGGTGTTCTCGCCGTGCCGCGCGCCGTCCTCGCCGAAGACCACCGTGTTGGCGCCGCCGACGGCCAGCGCGAGGTCGGAGACGCTGTCCAGCAGGGGGAGCACGGCGCGCTTGAGCGGCATCGTGAGCGACAGCCCGGCCCATTCGGCGCCAAGGCCGGCCATCAGGCCGGCGAGCCCGTCCTCGGCGCACTCGATCGCGTCGTAGCGCCAGTCGTCCAGGCCCATCTCCGCGTACGCCGCCCGGTGCAGGACCGGGGACAGCGAGTGGGCGATCGGGGACCCGAGGACCGCGGCCCGGCGGCCGGTCCCCTGGCCGGTCCCGGTCATTTGTTGTTCCGGTTGAACTCGTCGCGCAGCTTCCAGAACTCCGACTCCTTGTCGGTGAACTTGGTGATGCCCCGCTTGGGGTCGACCGTCACGAAGTACAGCCAGTTGCCGTCGGCCGGGTGCAGCGCGGCCTCGATCGCGTGGTCGCCGGGGTTGGCGATCGGGCCGGGCGGCAGGCCGAAGTACTTGTAGGTGTTGTACCGCGAGGTGCTCTCCAGGTCGGCGTGCGAGGCCGCGATACCGTACTTGTTGAGGCCGTACATGACCGTGCTGTCCATGCCCAGCTTCATCTGGGGGTTGGAGGCCAGCCGGTTGTAGATGACCCGGGCGACCTTCGGCATGTCCTCGGCGCTGCCGGACTCCGCCTGCACGATGCTGGCGATGATGATGATCTGCCTGGCGCTGAAGCCGAGCTGCTTCGCCTGACCCTCCAGGTCGACCCGGTCCGCGGTCTGGTTGAACCGGTCGACCATCTTGGTGAGGATCTGCTGCGGGGTGAGCTTGCTGCTGATCTCGTACGTGGCCGGGAACGCGTAGCCCTCCAGACGGCCCTTGGCGTACGCGGGGAGCCCGATGTCGGTGCGAGCGGCCTTCTTGAAGTCCTCGACGGGCTTGCCCGTGGCGGTGGACAGCTCCTCGTAGATCTTGCTCAGCCGCAGCCCCTCACGGATGGTCAGCCGGTTGAGCATGCGGTTCTTGGGGTCGAGCAGGGCCAGGGCGGACTCGGCGGACATGCTCTTGCGCATCTCGTACTGGCCCGGCTGGAGCGAGGAGCTCTTCCCTGCCGCGCCGATGGCGTTGATGAACGCCCGCGCGCTGGCCACGACGCCCTCGTCCTCCAGCATCTGGGCGACGTCGGTGGCGCTCGCGCCCTCCTCGATCTCGACGACGACCTCCCCGCGCCCCTCCCCGGTGTAGTCCTTGGGGATCATCACGCCGCGCGCCCAGGTGAATCCGAAGTAGCCGAGGCCGCCGAGGACGCCGACGATGATCACAACGGCGAACAGCGTCGCGACCCTGCCCTTGCGCCGCTGCTTCTTGCGGCGTCTGCGGCTGCGCCGCTGCTGGGTGCGGCTGCCAGAGGTCCGGCGCCGGGGAGAACCGTCGTCGTCCTCGGCGCCGAGCAGGAAGTCCATGTCCAGATCATTCATAGTGCGCTGGCCAATCTCTCGGTACGAGAGGCCTCCCGTCAAGCGAGTGTGCCAAACCGAGGGGGTTCGGGACAGGGGGTTCCGCGGGGGGCGTTCCCGATATATGGAGCCCCGCCCAGGGGGCGGCGGGGCCGTGCGGACGCACCGGGCGCGCTCCGGACCCCCGCGGGCCGGCGCCGCGCGGATGCCCCGGGAGGCGATCAGTTCGTCCCGAGATACCTGTTCAGCTCCTCCCGATATTTCCTGAACTCCGCCTCTTTGTCAGTGAATTTGGTGATTTTACGACGAGGATCAGTGGTCACGAACCAGTACCACGTGCCCTCGGCGGGATGGAGCGCGGCGACGAGCGCGGTCTCTCCCGGGTTGCCGATGGGCCCCGGCGGCAGTCCCGGCCGCGCGTAGGTGTTGTACGGCGAGTCGACCCGCGTGTCCTCGTTGCTGACCTTGAGCGTGTGGCGGTCCAGCGCGTAGTTGACCGTGCTGTCCATCTCCAGCTTCGCTCCGCGCGCGAGACGGTTGTACACCACTCTGGCGATCTTGGGGTAGTCGGCGGGGACACCGCCCTCGGCCTGGATGATGCTCGCCACCGTCACCGCCTGCTTGGGCGTGAGCCGCACGCGCGGCGCCAGCTCCTCCAGCCTCACCTTCCGCGCGGCGACCCGGAACCGGGCCACCATCTTCCTGAGCATGTCGACGGCGGTCACGCCCGGCTCGATCTCGTACGTGGCCGGGAACAGGAACCCCTCGGCGGTCCCCTCGGCGTACGCGGGCAGGCGCAGCCGCCCGGGGTCGGCGGCGGCCTCGGTGAAGTCCTTCAGCGGGATGCCGGTCCCGTCCGCGAGGATGCGGAGCACCTCATGCGTGCGCAGCCCCTCGGGCACGGTGACCTTGCGCACGACCTTGCTCGCGGGCGCGAGCAGCAGGTCGAGAGCGTCGGCGGCGGCCATCCGGCGCCGCAGGACGTAGCGGCCCGGGCGCAGGCTGCTCTCCTTGGAGCGCGTGATCACCTGCTCGATGAACGACTGGGCGCTGGCCACCACGCCGGCGCTCTCCAGCGTCCTGCCGATCTCTCCGGCGCTCGTGCCCGGCGTGATCTCGACCGTGACCGTCCCCGACCCGCCGCCGGAGTAGTCGGGGGCCTTGTCCGGCTGCCCGACGACCTCGTGCACGCCGTACGCCACCGCCGCCGCGACCAGGGCGAGCGCCCCGGCCACGACGGCCGCGGTCCGCCTCACCGTGCGGTCCCGCCGCTCGCTTCCTCACCGGGCCCGGCGCCGGGCCGCGGTGGTTCGAGGGGTCTGCCGGGGGGATTGCCGGTGGCCCGCTCGCCGTCGAGCGCGGCCTGCAGCAGCACGACGGCCGCCGCCTGGTCGATCACGTCGCGCTGGTTGCGGGCCTTCACGCCGCTGGACCGCAGGCCCTGCTGGGCGCTGACCGTGGTGAGCCGTTCGTCCACCAGCCGGATCGGGACCGGAGTCATCCGGGCGGCCAGCCGCGTGGCGAAGGCCCGTGCCGCCTCGGCGGCGTGACTCTCCCTGCCCGACAACGACGTGGGCAGGCCCACCACGATCTCGATCGCCTCGTGCTCGGCGGCGATCTCCGCGATCCTCGCCAGGTCGCCCCGGCCGCGCCGTACGGTCTCCACCGGCGTGGCCAGCAGACCCGACGGGTCGCTGCGGGCCACGCCGATGCGGACGGAGCCGACGTCGACCCCGATCCTGACGCCGTGCCTCATCGGCCGCTCACGCCACCGCGGAGGAGATGGCCTCCTCGACCGCGAGCAGCGCGTCGCCGATCGCCTCGGGCCGCGTGCCACCGCCCTGGGCCACGTCGTCCTTGCCGCCACCGCCACCCCCGAGTGCCTTGGCGGCGACGCCGACGAGCCGGCCCGCCTTCAGGCCGCGCTCGCGTCCCGCCTCGTTGACCGCGGCGACGACGACCGGCCGGTCGGAGGGGACGCCGGAGACGACGACGACCGCGGCGCGGTCGCCAGGGAACCTGCCGCGCACATCGAGGGCGAGTTTACGCAGGTCGTCGGCGGTGGTGCCATCAGGCGCGCGGTGCGTCACCACGGAGACGCCCTGGATCTCGCGGGCCTGCGCGGCGAGCTCGCCGGCCACCGCGAGCACCTGGGCCGAGCGCAGCTTCTCCAGCTCCTTCTCCGCCGTCCGCAGCCGGGTGACGATGCCCTCGATCCGCTCGGGCAGCTCCTCGCGGCGGGTCTTCAGCTGCTCGCTGAGCTGGGCGACCAGCACGCTCTCGCGGGCCAGGAACCGGAACGCGTCGAGGCCGACGAGCGCCTCCACGCGGCGCACGCCCGCGCCGATGGACGACTCGCCCAGCACCTTCACCAGGCCGAGCTGACCGGAGCTGGCCACGTGCGTGCCGCCGCACAGCTCCCGGGAGTAGTCGCCGACCTCGACCACCCGCACCTCGTCGCCGTACTTCTCGCCGAACAGCGCGAGCGCGCCCATCGCGCGGGCCTGCGCCTGGCTGGTGTAGAAGGCGTTGACCTTGAGGTCGTTGATCAGGACGGCGTTCACCTCGTCCTCGACGTCGCGCAGCATCGACGGGGAGACGGCCCCGGCCGCGGTGAAGTCGAAGCGGAAGCGGCCCGGGGAGTTCTCCGAGCCCGCCTGGGCCGCCGACTCGCCGAGCGCGTTGCGGAACCCGCGGTGCACGAGGTGGGTCGCGGTGTGGCTGCGGGAGATCGCGCGGCGCCGCTCCAGGTCGATGTCGGCCTGCGCCTGGTCGCCGACGCGCACCTCGCCGACGCGCACCTTGCCGCGGTGCACGACCAGGCCGGGCACCGGCGACTGGACGTCGACGATGTCGATCTCCGCGCCACCGGTGCGGATCACGCCCTGGTCGGAGAGCTGGCCACCGCCCTCGGCGTAGAACGGGGTGCGGTCGAGCACGACCTCCAGCGTGGTCCCCGCGCCGGCCGCCGGGACGGACGCGCCGTCGACGAGGAGGCCGATGACGGATCCCTCGGCGGTGGTGTGGTCGTAACCGAGGAAGTCGACCTTCCCGGCCTTCTCGAGGATGCCGGTGAACACCGAGATGTCGGCGTTGCCGGTCTTCTTCGCCGCGGCGTCGGCCTTGGCGCGGTCCCGCTGCTCCTTCATGAGCCGGCGGAAGCCCTCCTCGTCCACCTGGAGGCCCTGCTCGGCCGCCATCTCCAGGGTGAGGTCGATCGGGAAGCCGTAGGTGTCGTGCAGCTGGAACGCCTGGTCGCCGCTGAGCGTCGAGGCGCCCTTGCGCTTGCTCTCCTCCACCGCGACGTCGAAGATCGCCGTGCCGGTGCGGAGCGTGCCGAGGAACGACGCCTCCTCGGCGTCGATGACGGTGTGGATGTTGGCGGCGTCGGCCCTGAGCTCGGGGTACTGCTGGCCCATCACATCGATGGTCACGGCGGTGAGCGCGTGCATGTGCCGCTCCTCGCCCGCGCCGAGCAGGCGGAGGTTGCGGATCGCACGGCGCAGCATGCGGCGCAGCACGTAGCCGCGGCCCTCGTTGGACGGGAGCACACCGTCGCCGACGAGCATGACGCCCGCCCGCATGTGGTCGGCGATCACCCGCAGCGACACGTCCGCGCGCTTGTCGCGCCCGTAGCGCGAACGGGTGAGGTCGGCCGCCGTGTCGAGGATCTTGTAGGTCGTGTCGATCTCGTAGATGTTGTCGACGCCCTGCAGGATGGCCGCCATGCGCTCCAGGCCCATGCCGGTGTCGATGTTCTTGGCCGGCAGCTCGCCCGCGACGTCGAAGTCGGTCTTGGCGCGGACCGTGCTGAGCTGGAACTGCATGAAGACGAGGTTCCACACCTCGAGGTAGCGGTTCTCGTCGGCGATCGGCCCGCCCTCGCGGCCGTACTCCGGGCCGCGGTCGTAGTAGATCTCCGAGCAGGGGCCGCCCGGCCCGGGGACGCCCATGTGCCAGTAGTTGTCGGCCAGGTCACGGCGCTGGATGCGGTCGAGCGGCAGCCCCACCTTGCGGTGCCAGATGTCCTGGGCCTCGTCGTCGTCCAGGTAGACGGTCGCCCACAGGCGGTCCTCCGGGAAGCCGAAGCCGCCTTCGGACTCGGGCCGCGTCAGCAACTCCCAGGCGAACGGGATCGCCTGCTCCTTGAAGTAGTCGCCGAAGGAGAAGTTGCCGAGCATCTGGAAGAAGCTGGCGTGCCGGGTGGTCTTGCCGACCTCGTCGATGTCGAGGGTCCGCATGACCTTCTGCGCGCTGGTCGCCCGCCGGTACGGCGGCGTCTGCTGCGCCAGGAAGAAGGGCTTGAACGGGACCATACCCGCGTTCACCAGAAGCAGTGTCGGGTCCTCGGCGACCAGGCTGGCCGAGGGCACGACTGTGTGCCCGCGCTCCTCGAAGAAGCGCAGGAAGCGGCGCGCGATCTCTGCCGACTCCATTTCAGCGGCCGTCCTTTACGTCGTAGATTCTGTTCTTGCCTGTGGTGTTTCCAGCAACCGTGTCGAGTCCGAACTCGGCGCGCAACTCGGTTTCCCTGCTCGCCGACAGGCGGCGCACCTCGCCGGCGAAGTCCCTGAGCTGGTCGGCGAGGGTCACCGCGCGATCGGCGGTGCGCCTGGCCACGTGGTCGGGCCGCAACGACTGAAGCTTACGCATCGTCCAGACCGTGACGAACGCGCCCAGGGACATGTAGAAAAGCCGCCGGATCATCCGCGTCCCCTCCCGATCGCCCGGCGCTCCGCGGCCCGCTCGGCCGCGTGCCGCTCGCTGATCCTGTCCCCGATGTGAGGGCCGGTCCGGGGGCCGCCGCGGGCGACCCTGCGGGCCGGGACCCTCCGGGCGCCGCGCCTGGCCAGCGCCAGGCGGAAGCCGTCGCGGAAGGCGGAGATCTTGAGCACCGGGCCGGCGAGCAGCGTGGACGCCACCCCGGTGATCCTCACCATGTTGCCGCTGACGTCACGCATGTTGTCCGTGATCTCCTCGGCCGCCACCAGCCGCCGGTTGGCCTCGGAGACGGTCTGGCTCATGTCGTCGAGGAGCGGGGCGATGCGGTCGCTCAGCTCGGCCACCGACTTGCGGGTCTCGGTCAGCAGCCTGGCCAGCCTGACCAGCACGACGACCATGAAGCAGACCAGGATCACCCAGAAAATGGCGACCACGAGGCCCGCCAGCTCTCCCGCGGTAAGCATGTGCCGATCTCCCTAGATCAACGGAGCTGGAATGGCAAGACCTTATCGCGAACGACCTGCCCGCCGTTCCGCACCACACACACGGGGGCGCCGCGCGCCACACACACGGGCGCTGCGCGCCACATGCACAGGGCGCTCGGCACAATCCACGAGCGGAGGTCAGCCTCCGCGCAGGAAGCTCCGGATCTTCGCCCAGCGCTCGGCGAACCGCGCCTCCGCGCCGTGCGTGGTCGGCTCGTAGTAGCGGCGCTCCCGCAGCTCCTCCGGCGCGTAGTCCTGGCGGACGAGGCCGTGCTCGAAGTCGTGGGGGTACTGGTAGCCCTTGCCGTGGCCGAGCTTCTTCGCGCCCGCGTAGTGGGCGTCGCGCAGGTGACCGGGGACGCGCCCCACCATGCCCCGCCGCACGTCGTCGGAGGCCGCGCCGATCGCCTTCACGACCGCGTTCGACTTGGGCGCGAGCGCGCAGTGGATGACGGCCTGGGCGAGGTTGATCCGGCCCTCGGGCAGGCCGATGAACTCCACGGCCTGCGCGGCGGCCACCGCGACCTGCAGGCACGTGGGGTCGGCCATGCCCACGTCCTCACTGGCGAAGATCACGATCCGGCGGGCGATGAACCGCGGGTCCTCCCCCGCCTCCACCATCCGGGCGAGGTAGTGCAGCGCCGCGTCGGCGTCCGAGCCCCGCATGCTCTTGATGAACGCGCTGACCACGTCGTAGTGCTGGTCGCCCTGCCGGTCGTAGCGCACGGCCGCCTTGTCGACGGCCTTCTCCACCACCTCGACGGTGACCTCGGCCATGCCCTCGATGGCCCCGTCGGTCAGCATCGCGGCCGCCTCCAGGTAGGTCAGCGAGCGCCGCGCGTCGCCTCCGGCCAGCCGTACGAGCTGGTCGAGGGCGTCGGGGTGCAGCGTGACGCGCCCGCCGAGGCCGCGCGGGTCGGCGACCGCGCGCTCCAGGACGCCGCGGACGTCGTCTTCGGCCAGCGGCTCGAGCGTGAGCAGCAGCGAGCGGGACAGCAGCGGGGAGATGACCGAGAAGAACGGATTCTCGGTGGTCGCGCCGATGAAGGTGACCCAGCGGTTCTCCACGGCGGGCAGCAGCGCGTCCTGCTGCGCCTTGTTGAACCGGTGGACCTCGTCCACGAACAGCACGGTCTGCCTGCCGGACATACCGAGCTCGCGGCGTGCCTGGTCGATGGCGGCGCGCACGTCCTTGACCCCGGCGGAGACGGCCGAGATCTCGACGAACCTCCGCTTGGTGGCGCCCGCCACGACGTACGCCAGCGTGGTCTTTCCGGTGCCCGGGGGTCCCCACAGGAAGAGCGACATCGGGGCGTCGCTCTCCACCAGACGGCGCAGCGGCGTGCCGGGTCCCAGCAGGTGCCGCTGGCCGATCACCTCCTCCAGCGAGCGCGGCCGCATGCGCACGGCCAGCGGCTCCTGGCCCCGGTGCGCCTCCTCCGCGGCCGAATCGAACAGGCTCTCCACGTCGCCGACACTACCGTCAGCCGCCCCACACGGCGGTCGCGCCCGTGTGCCCGGTCCGTACGGCGTAGTAGCCGACGACCACCGCGAGGATCACGGCGGCGGCGGACACGACCATGAGGCCCGCCCGCGATCCGGCGCCCCGCGGAGCGCGGCGGGCCCGGGTGAGCCACACCATCACCAGGGACACGACGGTCAGGAGCGCGGTCACCGGCACGAGGACCTCGGCGAGCCCGGAGTGGGTCTCGATCGCGGCGGAGGGCCGTCCCTGGAACATCCGGTGCTCCAGCGCCTCCCCGCTCTGCTCGGCCGCGAACACGGCGCCGAGCGCCACCACGGCGGTCGCAACCAGGGCCCAGTCGAGCTTGTGCCGCAGGCGGGGCAGCGCGGCGTACGCGATGGACAGCGCCGCGAGCAGCGGCGCGAAGATCACCGCCGCGTGGACGATCAGAGCATGGGCCGGGAGTCCGAAGACCTGGTCGAACATCGTGCATCGCTCCTGTGACGGCAGCCGGGGCGCGGATCGCGGGCCGCTCCCGATATACGGATTCGATCGTCAGGAGGTTCCCAGGCAGATCTGAGAGCAAGATGAGCGCACCCGGCGCAAACCATGGTGATACCCAAGGGACGCGTGCTTTACACGAAGCCGACGGGATCACGGATAGAGTGGCGCACCAGTCGTAATAAATGGGAAAAGGGAAGGCATAGCGGTGACCGACACTGATCGGCAGAAGCAACCGGCTTCGCGCGTGAGCACGGCCGGGCGCGCGACCACTGCACGTCGCCGCCTGGGGAGCACCCTCGGTGCCGGGCTCGGGCTCCTCGCGCTGGCGGGCGGCCTGGTGGCCTGCAGTGACGGCACGGCCAACGAGGCCAAGGCCACAGCCTCGGCCAGTTCCTCCGCGTCCCCCTCGGACGCCCCCACCGTGACCGAGACCACGCTGGCGCCGGACGCGCCGACGGCCAGGCCCACCGACCTGCGTCAGATCTCCTGCACGTACCGCAAGGACGACTCGGGCAGCCCGTCGAAGTCCGTGGGCATGCCGCCGAGCAAGCTGACCAGGAGGGTCATCCTGGCCAAGCAGATGATCATCACGACCAACCAGGGTGAGATCGTCATCGACCTGGCCACCAAGGACGTGCCGTGCGCGGTGAACTCGCTCGCGTTCCTGGCGAGTAAGAACTTCTACGACAACACCGTCTGCCACCGCCTCGCGACGGTGGAGACCGTCGGCCTGGGCATGCTGCAGTGCGGCGACCCCCTGGCCACGGGTAACGGCAAGCGCAAGGAGGACGGCTCGGGCGGGCCCGGCTACCTGTTCGACGACGAGAACCTCGGCGGCATGCCGCTCGTCCGGGGAACCGTGGGACTGGCGCAGGCCACGGAGGACGCCAACTCCAACGGCAGCCAGTTCTTCATCTCCTTCAGCGACGAGAACAGCCAGCTGACCGCCGCCGGCGGCGCGTTCACCATGATCGGTGTGGTGAGCAAGGGCATGAACGTGATCGACAAGATCGCCAGAGGCGGGATCATCCCGTTCAACGGCGACCCCACCGCCGACGTGCGGGGCGAGGGCTCCAACGCCCCGAAGAAGAAGGTCGTCATCAAGGACGTGGCCATCGTCTGACCGGCCCCGGACGAAGGACGGCCCCCGCGACCGGTGTCGCGGGGGCCGTCTCGCGTTCTACTGCGCGGACTCGGGCTTGTCGGCCTTCGGCGTGGCGTCCACGCCGGCCTCCTTGCGCTGGTCCGGGCTGATCGGGGTGGGCGCCCCGCTGAGCGGGTCGTAGCCGGACGCCGTCTTCGGGAACGCGATCACGTCCCGGATCGACTCGCCGCCCGCGAGCAGCATGCAGACGCGGTCCCAGCCGTAGGCGATGCCCCCGTGCGGCGGCGGGCCGTACTTGAACGCCTCCAGCAGCCAGCCGAACTTGCTCTCGGCCTCCTCCTTGGAGATGCCGAGCACGTCGAACACGCGCTGCTGCATCTCCGCGCGGTGGATACGGATCGAGCCGCCGCCGATCTCCATGCCGTTGCAGACCATGTCGTAGGCGTACGCCAGGGCCTCACCGGGGTTGTCCTGGAAGTTGTCGGCCCACTCCGGCTTGGGAGAGGTGAACGGGTGGTGGACCGGGGTCCAGCCGCCCTCGCCGTCCTCCTCGAACATGGGGGCGTCGACGATCCACAGGAACGACCACTGCGACTCGTCGATCAGGTCGCAGCGGCGGCCGATCTCGAGGCGGGCCGCGCCGAGCAGGTCGCGGGAGGCCGCGCGCGCGCCGGCCGCGAAGAAGATCGCGTCGCCGGGCTTGGCGCCGGTCTTGCCGGCGAGGCCGGCCAGCTCGGTCTCCGACAGGTTCTTGGCCACCGGGCCGCCCAGCGTGCCGTCCTCCTGGACCAGCACGTACGCCAGACCGCGGGCGCCGCGCGACTTGGCCCACTCCTGCCAGGCGTCGAGCTCCTTGCGGGTCTGCGAGGCGCCGCCCGGCATGACGACCGCGCCCACGTACGGCGCCTGGAAGACGCGGAACGAGGTGCCGGAGAAGTAGTCCGTGAGGTCGGTCAGCTCGACGCCGAAGCGCAGGTCCGGCTTGTCCGAGCCGTAGCGCGCCATCGCCTCGGCGTACGTCATCCGGGGCAGCGGCGTCGGCAGCTCGTAGCCGATCGTCTCCTTCCAGATCCGCCCGATGAGCGCCTCGCCCAGCTCGATGACGTCGTCCTGGTCCACGAACGACATCTCGATGTCGATCTGGGTGAACTCGGGCTGCCGGTCGGCCCGCAGGTCCTCGTCGCGGAAGCAGCGGGCGAGCTGGTAGTAGCGCTCCAGGCCGGAGACCATGAGCAGCTGCTTGAACAGCTGCGGCGACTGCGGCAGCGCGTACCAGTTGCCCGGCTGGAGCCGTACGGGCACCAGGAAGTCGCGGGCGCCCTCGGGCGTCGAACGGGTCAGGTTCGGGGTCTCGACGTAGACGAAGCCGCGCTCACGCATGACCTCGTTGGCGAGGTAGGTCGCCTGCGAGCGGATGCGCAGGGCGTCGGCGATCTTCTGGCGGCGGATGTCGAGGTAGCGGTACTTCAGCCGCGCCTCCTCCGACACGCCCGCGTTGCCCTCGATCGGGAACGGCAGCGGGGCCGACTCGCTCAGCACCTCCACCTCGGAGGCGACGACCTCGATCTCGCCCGTGGGCAGATCGGGGTTCTCGTTGCCGGCCGGGCGCCGGCGTACCTCGCCTGTGACCTTCACGCAGTATTCCGCGCGCAGGTCGTGGGCGTGGTCCTCCTCGCGGAAGACCACCTGGGCCGAGCCGGAGGCGTCGCGCAGGTCGATGAAGACCACGCCGCCGTGGTCGCGCCGACGCGCCACCCATCCGGCGAGCGTCACCTTCTGGCCCGCGTGCTCCTTGCGGAGCGTGCCTGCCTCGTGGGTGCGGATCACGAGAGTTTCCCCTTCAAGAACTCGACGACCTCCGCGAGCGGAACCGCGGTCTGGTCGGCTGTGGTCAGGTCCTTCACTTGCACGGCGCCCGCCTCGATATCTCGGTCGCCGAGGATGAGCGCGTACCGCGCGCCGCTGCGGTCGGCGGCCTTCATCGCGCCCTTGACGCCACGGCCGCCGAAGGCCATGTCGACGGCGAGGCCGGCCCGGCGCAGCTCGCTCACCAGCGGGAACACCCGCCGCCTGGCCTCCTCGCCGAGCGGTACGGCGAACACCTCGACGCCGCGGGGCCGCTCGGCGAGCAGGCCCTCGGCCTCCATCGCGAGCACCGTGCGGTCCACCCCGAGGGCCCAGCCCACGCTGGGCAGCGCCGGGCCGCCGATCTGCTCGCTCAGCCCGTCGTAGCGCCCTCCCCCGCCGACCGCCGACTGGGCGCCCAGGCCGTCGTGCAGGAACTCGAAGGTCGTGCGCGTGTAGTAGTCGAGGCCGCGCACGAGCCGGGGGTCGTCCTCGTACGCCACGCCGGCGGCCGTCAGCAGGCCCCTGACCTCCTCGTGGTAGGCCTTGCAGGCCCCGCACAGGTGGTCGGTGACCAGCGGCGCGCCCTCCAGCTGCGCGCGCACCTCGGGACGCTTGTCGTCGAGCACGCGCAGCGGGTTGATCTCGATCCGGTTGCGGGTGGCCTCGTCGAGGTCCAGGCCGCGCAGGAAGTCCTGGAGCGCGGCGCGGTAGGCCGGCCGGCACTCCTTGCAGCCGAGCGAGTTCAGCAGCAGCCGGACGCCGCGCAGGCCCAGTGAGGCGTAGCCGTCCATCGCGAGGACGATGAGCTCGGCGTCGAGCGCGGGATCCTCGGCCCCAAGGGCCTCCGCTCCCACCTGGGAGAAGTGGCGGTAGCGGCCGGCCTGGGCCCGCTCGTAGCGGAAGTAGCTGCCCGAGTACCAGAGCTTGATCGGCAGCGGGCCGCCGTACAGGCCGTGTTCGAGCACGGCCCGCATCACGCTCGCGGTGCCCTCGGGGCGCAGCGTCAGCGACTGCCCGCCCCGGCTCGTGAACGTGTACATCTCCTTGGTCACGATGTCGGTCGACTCGCCGACGCCGCGGGAGAACAGCGCCGTGTCCTCGAAGGCCGGCGTCTCGACGTAGCCGTAGCCGGCGCGGCGGGCCGGCGCGGCCAGGGCGTCCCGTACGGCGAGAGCCCACTCCGAACGCGGGGGCATCCAGTCGAAGGTGCCCTTGGGCGCCTGAAAGGTCATCACAATCCCCTGGTCGGGCCTGCGTGCGGCGCGACGTCCCTGAGGAAGGGGTTGGTCGCGCGCTCGCGGCCGATGGTCGTCTGAGGTCCGTGGCCGGGCAGGACCGTGGTCTCGTCCGGCAGCGTCAGCGTCTTGGCGAGGCTGCGCAGCATGGCGGCGTGGTCGCCGCCGGGCAGGTCGGTACGGCCGATGGAGCCGGCGAACAGCAGGTCGCCCGCGAACAGGACCTCGGAGTCCTCGACGGGCGTCCGGAACGTCACCGACCCCCAGGTATGGCCCGGCCTGTGCTCGACCGTGAGCTCCAGCCCGGCCAGCGACAGCACGGCCCCGTCGGCCAGCTCCCGCACGTCGTCGGGCTCGGAAAGTTTCAGCCCGCCGAACACCTGGCCCGCCTGCGGCGGGAACCCCTTCGCCGGGTCCGACAGCAGGTCGCGGTCCTCGGGATGGATCCACGCGGGCACGTCGCGGGCGCCGCACACCGGCGCCACCGACCACACGTGGTCGATGTGGCCGTGGGTGAGCAGCACCGCGACCGGCTTCAGCCGGTGCTCGCGCAGCAGCGCGTCGAGATCCTCCACGGCGTCCTGACCTGGGTCGATGACCACACACTCCTCGCCTGCTGCGGGAGCGACGACGTAACAGTTGGTCTGGAACGACCCTGCGGGAAACCCGGCGACGAGCACGGAAGCGGCCTCTGCGTCTCTACGGATCAATCAAGGATTGCGCGAGCGAATGTAACCGAAGGGTACCGGTGCGGGTCGGCAGGCTGCGAACCAATACCCGTCAGCCGATACGATTCGCCCACCTCAATAGTCATTCTTGGAGCAGTCGAGCCGGATGCTATAGAACGGGCCGCCATTCCCGGAGCACCTCCGGGCGTGGCGGGCACGCGCCGGCGAGATCGCGTCCGGGCGTACGACCATGGGAAACAGGACAAGTCGGGAGGTCGAAGTGGTCACCGGCAAGGACCGGCAGAAGCAGCTGGCCCGGGAGCACTACCAGCGGCAACTGCAGGCACGCGCGGAACGCGAGCAGAAGGTGCGGCGCAACGCCGTCATCGGCACCACCGCGGCCGTGGTGGTGGTGATCGGCGGAGTCGTGGCGGCCACGACCCTGCTCGGCCGCGACCACGACGACGCCGCCACGGCGTCGGCGAAGCCGTCGGCGAGCATCAAGCCCGCCGTGGCCGACCCCAAGCCGTACGACCCGGCGAAGGGCACCTGCGGCTACGTCGCCGACGAGGGCAGCGGTCAGGTCAAGAACGTCGGCATGCCGCCGGAGAAGGTGAGCACGGCCCCGGCGACCATGACCATCAAGACCAACCTCGGCGACATCGTCGCGCGGCTGGACAGCGAGAAGGCGCCCTGCACGGTCAACTCGTTCAAGTTCCTGGCTTCCAAGGACTTCTTCGACGACACGAAGTGCCACCGGATGGGGACGGACTTCCCGATCCTGCAGTGCGGCGACCCGCTGGCCAAGGCCGACGGCGAGAACCCGACCGACGGCCAGGGCGGGCCGGGCTACCGGTTCGTCAACGAGAACCTGGCGGGCGCGAAGTACACGCGGGGCGTGCTCGCGATGGCGAACAGCGGCCCGAACACGAACGGGAGCCAGTTCTTCATCGTGTTCGGGGACACCGGGCTGACGCCCGACTACACGCCTTTCGGTACGGTGACCAAAGGACTCGAAATCGTGGACAAGGTCGCCAAGAAGGGCGTCATCGCCAGTGCCGGCGGGGACGGCACCGGTGCCCCGAAGCAGCCTGTGGTCATCAAAGACGTGACAATCACCAGCAAGAGCTGACGTAATACAACCAAGGGCACATCGAGCCCTGGAGGCTGATTCAAGTGCGGGAGGACACGGTGAGCACCGACCCGTGGGGCCGGGTAGACGAGGACGGCACCGTCTACGTGCGTACGGCTGAGGGAGAACGGGCCGTCGGGTCCTGGCAGGCCGGCGAGCCGGAGGAGGCGCTGGCCTACTACCGCCGGAAGTTCGACGAGCTGGCGGGCCAGGTGCAGCTCCTGGAGCAGCGGGTGCGCGGCACCGACCTCGCGCCGGCCCAGGCCGAGGCGAGCATCGCCAAGCTGCGCGAGTCGGTGACCGACGCCCACGCGGTCGGCGACCTCGGCTCGCTGCAGGACCGGCTGACGGCGCTGAGCGAGCTGGTCGGCAAGCGGCGCGAGGAGCTGCGGGCGGCGCGCGACCAGGCCCGGGCGCACGCGCGCGAGGTGAAGGAGCGGATCGTCGCCGAGGCCGAGCGCATCGCCGAGGAGACGACGCACTGGAAGTCCGGCGGCGAGCGGCTGCGGCAGCTCGTCGAGGAGTGGAAGGCCGCCGAGCGGGTCGACCGGGCCACCGAGGCGACGCTGTGGAAGAGGCTGTCCACGGCGCGTACGGCCTTCGCCAAGCGGCGCAAGGCGTACTTCTCCTCGCTCGACCAGCAGCGCGACGCGGTGCGCGGCACCAAGGAGCGCATCGTGGGCGAGGCGGAGGCGCTGGCCGACTCGACGGACTGGAACGCCACCGCGGCGGCCTACCGGGAGCTGATGCGCGAGTGGAAGGCCGCGGGCCGCGCCTCCCGCGAGGTCGAGGACGAGCTGTGGACGCGCTTCAAGGCCGCCCAGGACCGGTTCTTCCAGGCCCGCTCGGCGGTCTTCGCCGAGCGGGACGCCTCCTTCGCCGCCAACGCGGAGGTGAAGGAGGCCCTGCTGGCCGAGGCCGAGAAGCTGCTGCCGGTCACCGACGCCCGTGCCGCGCGCTCGACGCTGCGGGGCATCCTGGAGCGCTGGGAGGCCGCCGGGCCGGTGCCGCGCGACCAGCGCGACCGCCTGGAGGGCGGGCTGCGCAAGGTCGACGACGCGGTCCGCAGGGCCGAGGAGGCCGAGTGGAAGCGCTCCAACCCCGAGGCCAGGGCCCGCGCCCAGGACACGGTCAACCAGCTCCTCAAGTCCATCGGTCAGCTGGAGACCCGGCTGGCCAAGGCCCAGGCGGCAGGACGGGACAAGGACGTCAAGGAGGCGGAGGAGGCCCTGTCCGCCCGCCGCTCCTGGCTCCAGGAGGCCGAGCGCACGCTCGCCGAGTTCTCCTGACCGGCCTCATGTGACCGTCGATCCCGGCGTGACCGCGCGTCACGCCGGGATCGGTGTGCGTGCGGGTCCGCGCCCGCGTGGGAGACGCCCCCGTCGCGGGCAACGCCCTCCAGCCGGTCAGGCCGCGGCCGGCGTCAGCTGGTCACGCGGTAGACGTCGTAGACGCCCGCGACGTTGCGCACCGCCTTGAGCACGTGGCCGAGGTGCTTCGGGTCGCCCATCTCGAACGTGAACTTGCTGATCGCCACCCGGTCGCGGCTCGTCGTCACCGACGCCGACAGGATGTTCACGTGCTGGTCGGACAGGGTCCGCGTGACGTCCGACAGCAGCCGGGGCCGGTCGAGCGCCTCCACCTGGATGGCGACGAGGAAGACCGAGTCGTCCCCGGGCGACCAGGCGACCTGCACCAGCCGGTCGGGATGGGCGCTGAGCTGCTCCACGTTGGGGCAGTTGGTGCGGTGCACGGAGACGCCGTGCCCCCGCGTGACGAACCCGACGATCTCGTCCCCCGGCACCGGGGTGCAGCAACGCGACAGACGGACCCACACGTCGGGGTCGCCCGCGACCATGACACCGGCGTTCGAGTTGGCCCTCAGACGGCCCTTGAGCCGCGTCGGGACCTGGGCCTCGGCGATGTCCTCCTCGGCCCCCTCGACGCCGCCCAGGGCCTGTACGAGCTTGTCCACCACCGCCTGGGCCGTGATGTGCCCCTCGCCGACGGCCGCGTACAGCGCGGACACGTCCGCGTAGCGCAGGTCCCTGGCCAGGGCCAGCAGCGCCTCGCCGGACATCAGCCGCTGCAGCGGCAGGCCCTGCTTGCGCATGGCCCGCCCGATCGCCTCCTTGCCCGCCTCGATGGCGGTCTCGCGGCGCTCCTTGGTGAACCACTGGCGGATCTTGTTGCGGGCCCGGCCGCTCTTCACGAACTTGAGCCAGTCTCTCGACGGGCCCGCGTCCGGGGACTTCGACGTGAAGATCTCGACGGTGTCGCCGTTGCCCAGGCGGGACTCCAGCGGCACCAGCCTGCCGTTCACCCGCGCGCCGATACATCGGTGGCCGACCTCGGTGTGCACGGCGTACGCGAAGTCGACCGGGGTGGCGCCCTCGGGCAGGGCGATCACCTGGCCGCGCGGGGTGAAGACGAACACCTCCGACACCGACAGGTCGAAGCGCAGCGACTCCAGGAACTCCCCGGGGTCGGAGGTCTCCTTCTGCCAGTCGAGCAGCTGGCGGAGCCAGGCCATGTCGTTGACCTGCTTGACCTTGCCGGAGCCCGCCCCGGTCATCTCCTCTTTGTACTTCCAGTGCGCGGCCACGCCGTACTCGGCGCGGTTGTGCATGGCCCGCGTGCGGATCTGCAGCTCGATGGCCTTGCCCTCGGGTCCCATGACCGTCGTGTGGAGCGACTGGTACATGTTGAACTTGGGCATGGCGATGTAGTCCTTGAACCGCCCCGGCACCGGCTTCCACTGGGCGTGGATCGTTCCGAGCGCGGCGTAGCAGTCGCGGACCGTGTCGACCAGGACGCGGATGCCCACCAGGTCGTAGATGTCGTCGAAGGCCACGCCCTTGGCGATCATCTTCTGGTAAATCGAGTAGTAGTGCTTGGGCCGGCCGCGCACGGTCGCCTTGATCTTCGCCTCGCGCAGGTCGGCGGAGACCTTCTCGATGACCTCGTGCAGGAACAGGTCGCGGCGGGGCGCGCGCTCCGACACCATCCGGGCGATCTCGTCGTACCGCTTGGGGTAGAGCATGGCGAACGCGAGGTCCTCCAGCTCCCACTTGATGGTGTTCATGCCGAGCCGGTGGGCCAGCGGCGCGAAGATCTCCAGCGTCTCCCGGGACTTCTGCTGACGCTTGTGCTCGGGCATGTAGCGCATGGTCCGCATGTTGTGCAGCCGGTCGGCCAGCTTGATCACCAGCACGCGGATGTCGCGCGACATCGCCACGACCATCTTGCGCACGGTCTCGGCCTGCGCCGCGTCGCCGAACTTCACCTTGTCGAGCTTGGTCACGCCGTCGACGAGCAACGCGATGTTGTCGCCGAAGTCGGCTCGTAACTCGTCGAGGCTGTAGGCGGTGTCCTCGACGGTGTCGTGCAGCAGGGCGGCGCACAGCGTCTCGTCGTCGGTGCCCAGCTCCGCCAGGATCGTCGCCACCGCGAGCGGGTGGGTGATGTAGGGGTCGCCGCTCTTGCGCTTCTGATCGCGGTGATGGTAAGCGGCGACGTCGTACGCCCGCTCGATCAGCCGCAGGTCGGCCTTGGGATGGGTGGCACGGACCGTCTTGAAGAGCGGTTCCAACACCGGATTCATAGCACCCCACTGCCCCCCGAACCGGGCGAGCCTTCGTCGCGTGGCCGTAGCCGGCCTGTCCTCCGGGCTCTCCGCCGGGTCGCGCGCCGCGTCAGGGGGCACATCGGCGACGGGCTCGGGGGCGTCGCGGGAGATCACTCCGCGATCGACCCGCGCGCTGCCGGGCACGACCACATCACGGGGCACACAGACTCCTCACGTCGAGTCCAGATTCCACAGTGTATCCGTGCTGCCACAGCACTCTCGGCCACCCGCCCCCCGAGCGGCGGCTCCGCTCAGACGGTGAGCAGGGTCCGGACGTCCAGGCCCGGCAGGCGGTCGCGGCCGGAGAGGAAGGACAGCTCCATCAGGAAGGAGACGGCCACGACCTCCGCGCCCGTCCTCCTGACCAGCTCCACGGCCGCCCGGGCCGTGCCGCCCGTGGCGAGGACGTCGTCCACGATCAGGACCCGGTCGCCGGGGTCGAAGGCGTCGGCGTGCACCTCGATCGTCGCGGAGCCGTACTCGAGATCATAGGAGGCCTCGTACGTGTCGGAGGGCAGTTTGCCCTTTTTGCGCACTGGGACGAACCCCGCGCCGCTGCGATAGGCCACCGGCGCGGCCAGGATGAAGCCCCGGGCCTCGATGCCGACCACCTTGTCGAACTCCAGGCCGTCCCCTAGTTCGCCCACGACCTGGGTGAAGGCGCCGTGGTCCGCCAGGAGCGGGGTGATGTCCTTGAAGAGGATGCCCGGCTTGGGGTAGTCGGGGACATCCCTGATGAGAGCCGTCCAGTCAGTCACGACGCTCACCCTAGCGGGCCCCCGGCGGGCTCGGAGAACGCGAAGACGCCCCCGGGACCTCGCGGGTTCCGGGGGCGTCTGCGGCGAACGCGGTCAGCTCTTCTTGCGCTTGTCCGTGGTCTGCACGGTGACGTTCTGCGAGCCCGCGGAGACGGGCTCCTTCGCCGTACGGGCGGCCTTGGCGGCGGAGGCCTCCTTGGCGTGCACCCGCTGGGCCAGCGCCTGCCACTTGGGCTCCCGCTCCTTGAGCGTGACCAGGATCGGCGTCGCCACGCACAGGGACGAGTACGTGCCGACGACCATGCCGACGAACAGGGCCAGCGACAGGTCCTTCAGCGTGCCGGCGCCGAGCAGCGTGGTGCCGATGAACAGGATCGCCGCCACCGGCAGGATCGCCACCAGCGAGGTGTTCAGCGAACGGATCAGCGTGTGGCTGAGCGCGTTGTTGGCGGCCTGTGTGTAGGTCATCTTCGCGCTCGTGCCGAGCTTGCCCGTGACCTCCTTGATCATGTCGAAGACCACGACCGCGTCGTACAGCGAGTAGCCGAGGATCGTGAGGAAGCCGAGCATGGTCGCCGGGGTGACCTCGAAGCCCGACCAGGCGTAGACGCCCGCGGTGATCACGAGGTCGTGGATGAGGGCGACGATCGCCGCGAGGGCCATCCGCCACTCGAAGGCCACCGACAGGTACAGCATGATCGCGATCATGAAGACCGCGAGGCCGATCCAGGCCTTCTGCGAGACCTCGCCACCCCAGGTCGCGCCGATGACCTGCGAGCTGACCTCGTCCTCGGTGATGCCGTACTTCTGGGCCACCGTCTGCTGGACCTTGGTCACCTCCTCGCCCTTGAGGCTCTCGGTGGTGACCCGCCAGTTCGGGCCGGCCTCCTGCACGATGACCTGGTGGACTCCGGCGTCCGCGACGGTCTCGCGGACCTGCTCGATGCTGGAGCCGGGCGTGCGCGTGAAGTCGAAGACCGAGCCGCCGCGGAACTCCACGCCCAGGTTCAGCCCGTTCAGCACCAGACCCAGGATGGAGACGGCCAGCAGGAACACCGACAGGCCATACCAGACCTTGCGCTTGCCGACGAAGTCGATGTTGATGTCGCCGCGGTAGAGGCGGCTGATCACTCCCGGCATCACGCCTCCTGCAGAGTCTGCTCGGCGGGGCTGGTGCGGCCCATGCGCTCCGCGTCGAGTCCGGACAGCTTGTGGCCCTTCGAGAAGAACCGCAACCGCGCCACGAGGGACATCAGCGGCTTGGTGAACAGGAACACCACCACGATGTCGATGAGCGTGGTCAGGCCCATCGCGAACGCGAAGCCGGCCACGTCGCCGACCGCGAGGAAGTAGAGCACCACCGCGGCGATGAACATGACGGCGTCGGCGACCAGGATGGTCCGCCGGGCGCGCCGCCAGGCCACCTCCACCGCCGAGCGCAGCGTGCGGCGGCCCTCCTTGATCTCGTCGCGGATCCGTTCGAAGTAGACGATGAACGAGTCCGCGGTGATGCCGATCGAGACCACCAGACCGATGATGTGCGGCAGCGAGAGCCGGAAGCCGGCGTTGTGGCTCAGCACGTCCACCGTCAGGTACGTGAACACGGTGGCCACGGCCAGGCTGGCCATGCCGATGAGCCCCAGGCCGCGGTAGTAGAGCAGCAGGTAGAACACGACGACGATCAGACCGAGCGCGCCGGCGATGAGGCCGCCCCTGAGCTGGTCCTGGCCGAGGGTCGAGGAGACCGAGACGACCGAGCTCTGCTGGAACTTCAGCGGCAGCGCGCCGTACTTGAGCTGGTCGGCCAGTTCGGTCGCGGTCTTCTGCGTGAAGCTGCCGGAGATGCGGGCGCTGCCGCCGGGGATGGCCTCCTCGATCGTCGGAGCGACGATGACGACGCCGTCCAGCACGTTGGCGAGCTGGTTGCGCGGGGCGGGCAGGCTGGTGATGCGCCGGGTGATGTCGGCGAACAGCGTCGCGCCCTTCGACTTGAAGTCGACCTGGATGATCCACTCACCGGTGGTGGGGTCGGTGCCCGCCTGCGCGCCGCTGATCTCGGTGCCCTGCACCGCGGCCTTGTCCAGGATGTAGCGGGCCGTACCGTCGTCGCTGCAGGCGACGATCTGCTTGTTCGGGTCGTCGAGGGCGCCCTGGCCGCGGTTCTTCGCGGTGCAGTCGATCTTACGGAACTCGTCGAGCAGCGCCGGCTCGATGCCGCTGGTGTCCTGACCGGCCAGTGGGTCGCCGGCGTCATCCGGAGCGGCCGTCGGCGGGCTCGCAGCGGCCGAGGGCGAGGGCGAGGCCTTGGCCCTGGCGGCTCCCGCGCCGGCCCTGCGGTGGGTCGTGTCCCTCGTCGAGGTGCTCGTCGGCTCCGGGGACGGCGCGGTCAGCGCCTTCGACAGGACACGGCCCGCCGGAGAGGCGTTCCCGCTGGGAGCCGCGCTCTGCCTGGCAGGCGTCGACTCACTCGCAGTGGCCGCGGGCGTCGCCGCCGCCGACGAGCTCGGCGTGGGGGCCGCCGTGGGCACCTCGGCCGGCTGGTTCGAGGCGGCGGCCACCGCGAGAACCTGCCGCATGCGCAGTTCGGCGGTGGTCGACACCAGTCGCAACGCCTCGTCCCGGCCCGCGCCCGGGATCTGGATCACGATGTTGGCGTTCGCCTTCGCGACCTGGGCGTCGGAGATGCCGGTGCCGTTGACGCGCTGCCGGATGATCGTCACGGCTCGGTCGAGGCTCTCCTGCGACGGCGCCTTCCCGTTCGCCGTGACCGGCGAGAGCGTCACCGTGGTGCCGCCCGCGAGGTCGAGGCCGAACTTGGGGACGAACGCCTTCTGGAGGGCGACCGTCGCGCCCATGACGAGGATGAGCACAAAGAGCAGCAGGAGTGTGCGTCCAGGCTTGCTCTGGCTACTTGTCGGTGGGGCCACTGGAGGTCAGTTCTTTCGTCGAAAAGTTGTGATCAGCCTACTCAGGACTGCTTGGTGCTCGTGTCGTCACCGTTCCCCGTGTCGGAACCTTCCGTCACGGTCCCCTCGGTCTCCCCGCTCGTCACCTCGTCGACGGGAGTGAGCACCCGGCCGATCGCCGCCTTGACCCAGCGGGTCTCGACACCGGGGGCCAGCTCCAGCACGACGTCGTCGTCCTCGAGGGCGACGACCGTCGCGAACAGGCCTGTCGTGGTCATGACCCGGACGCCCGGGGTGAGGGAGTTCTGCATCTGGACCTGCTCCTGCTGCCGCTTGCGCTGAGGGCGGATCAGGAGGAAGTAGAACACCACTACCAGCAAGATCAGTGGCAGGAACGTCCCAAGCGGGTTGTTACCCACGGGGGCCACCCTTCCGTAACGTGATGAACCGGCCTGGCGCCGGAGGTCTTGTGCGCTTCACACGCGGGCCACCGCGACGCTTCTCGTGTCGCAAGAACGGCCAGTCAAGCCACGCAGTGTATGCGAGCCTGCAGAAGCCCGGCAACGAACCCACGGCCCGGCGGGCAGGAAAGTTCCCGTTTCATGGGCTTCGCAATCGGTCTGTTACCTCTTTGCCCCGCTTTCCGCTTCCGGCCGCCGCGTCCGAGCCGGCGCCGGTGGAGGGGCGCTCACTTGTCGTCGAAGAGCGTGGGCGCGGCGACCGCGCCCACGGCGTCGGGGGGCGGAGTCATGCCGAGGTGCGCCCAGGCCGCGGCGGTGGCGACGCGGCCCCGCGGGGTGCGGGCCAGCAGCCCCTGACGCACCAGGAAGGGCTCGGCCACGACCTCGACGGTCTCCGGCTCCTCCCCCACGGCCACCGCGAGCGTCGACAGGCCCACCGGGCCGCCGCCGAACTTGCGCAGCAACGCGTCGAGCACGGCCCGGTCGAGGCGGTCCAGCCCCTCGGCGTCGACCTCGTACAGGTTGAGCGCCGCGGCCGCGACGTCCCTGGTGATCACGCCTTCGGCGCGCACCTCGGAGAAGTCGCGCACCCGCCGCAGCAGGCGGTTGGCGATCCGGGGCGTGCCGCGTGACCGGCGGGCGATCTCGTGGGCGCCCTCGTCCGGCAGATCGACCGACAGCAGGCGGGCCGAGCGCCGCAGGACCTGCTCGAGCTCGGCCACCTCGTAGAAGTCCATGTGCGCGGTGAAGCCGAACCTGTCGCGCAGCGGCGCGGGCAGCAGCCCCGCCCGCGTGGTGGCCCCGACCAGCGTGAACGGGGCGATGTCGAGAGGGATCGAGGTGGCGCCGGGGCCCTTGCCGACCACGATGTCGACCCGGAAGTCCTCCATGGCCAGGTAGAGCATCTCCTCCGCCGGGCGGGCCATGCGGTGGATCTCGTCGATGAACAGGACCTCGCCCTCGGTCAGCGTGGACAGGATCGCGGCGAGGTCGCCCGCGCGCTCCAGCGCCGGCCCCGAGGTCATCCGCAGCGGCGCGCCCAGCTCGGAGGCGATGATCATGGCGAGCGTCGTCTTGCCTAGCCCGGGACCCCCGCTCATCAGGACGTGGTCGGGCGGGCGGTTGCGGCGCAGGGCGCTCTCCAGCACCAGCGAGAGCTGCTCGCGCACCCGGCCCTGCCCGATGAACTCCTCCAGACGCCGGGGACGCAGCGCGGCCTCGATCGCCCGCTCGTCGCCCTCCGGTTCGGGCGACACGAGATCCCGCTCGAAGCTCACTCGACACCATCCGCTCGGCCTGCCGGGAGTCCGCTTCCCGGTGAAAATTTCATCGAACCATCAGCCCGTCACACGGTCACCGCACGCTCAGCGCGCGCAGGGCGGACTTCAGCAGCACGGCCACCTGCGGGGCGCGGCCGGCCGCGTCCATCCGCTCCGCCTCCCCGCGTACCCCCCCCCCCCCCCCGAGGGGGGCGGGGGGCGAGTTTGCCAGCCCCACCCCCCCCCGGTGGTCCTGGTGACAGTAACGGAGAAC
>NZ_JBFAOO010000114.1:0-24360 GCF_040675265.1 Microbispora sp. NPDC049633 | reverse complement strand
CCACGGTGCCGGGTCCGGCCGGGGCCTGAGACTCCCCCACTGTCAGGCCTTCTGGCAGACTAGGCGGCTAACAGTGACCATGCACCAGATGACAACTCGGGGGGAGCGGATCGAGAGTAGGCTGCCAGGCGGGTCCGGCCGGGGCGGGAGGCTGCCACGCGGGCGGGCCGTACCCCGGCTGCCGCTGGTCGCCCTGGCCGGGCTGTGGCTGGTCGCCCTGGCCCGGCTGTGGCTGCCACGTGTGGACACCCTGGCCCTCCGGCGGCTGCCAGGCGTGCGGTCCCCCGCCGTACGCGGGCTGCGGCGGCACGGCGCCGGGATGCGGCTCGCCGGGCGCGGGCGAGCCTACGCCCTCGTCGCCCGGCGGGCGCGGCGCGGGAAGGGACCTGGCGTCCCCGGGTACGCCGGAGGAGGGCGGCGGGGGACCGTACGCGGGAACGGCCCGGAATCTGTTGGTGCTCTCCGGGTCGTCGGCGGCCGGTTCCGGCGCCCGGAGACCGCCGGGGAGGCCATACCTGGTCGGGTAGGGAACGGCGGGCGGCGCGGGCCGGTCCGCCGTGCCGGCGGCGTCCGGGGCCCAGGCCGTGCCGTCGTCCGCTGGGGGCTGCCCGAGTCCGGACGCCGGGGTCTGCCCGAAGCTCGGGGGTGGCGTCGGAGGTGTCGCCGAGCCCTCGGCGTCCGCCTCACGGTGGGCCCACGCCGTTTCGTGTTCGTGCTCGGAGCCGGAATCCTTGCCACGCATAGCCGGAAGCGTAACGGCGTGGGCGCGATCGGCGTGCCCCTATGGGCGTTTCGGTCCGTGCCGCCCCAGCTCGCCCACCCGCTCCCACCTCAGCGAACGCCTGGCCTCAGCTGGGGCCACCGGTCAGCGAGCGGGTGTCGAGGGCAGGGAAAACAGTCGAGTCGGTGACGTCCACCGCGGCCTGGTAGAGCCGCTTCTGCTCGGTCTTGGTCGGTTTGTGGCCGTCCTTGAACTGGAACCAGAGCAGCACCGCGTAGTGGCCGTGGGTCCAGCCGCCCGCGTACGCCTCGCCCGTGCCGAGGTGCTTGCTGGCCTCGTCCTTGCCCGGCAGCGGCTTGAGGTAGTCCTTCCGCTCGCCGCCGCCTCCGGCGGAGGCGACCTTCTTCGCCGTGGCGGAGGTCCGCAGGTTGGCGACGCCTACGGTGCCGATGATCGTGCCCTTGGCGTCCGCGAAGCTCGCCCGCAGAAGCTGCGTGCATCCGCCGGCTTTGAGCGCCTTCGTGATTTTGTCGCCGGTGACGCCGTCCGCGCATTTCTTCTCCCTGCGGAAGACCGTGCGGACGTACGACCGCTTGTCCTTGAGGAATTTGCGCTTGGGGAACAACTCCCCGAGTGACAGCGGGCTTTTGTCGGTCGCCCGGGAGCCCGTGTAGCCGTACTTGCCGGAAGGGCCGTCGGGGACGAGCGGGGTGGACCGCTTGCTGGGCGCCGGAGCGGCGACCGGCGGCTTCTCGTTGCTCGCGGCGTACCACAGACCGGTGAACAGCGCTCCGATCAGGGCGAGCAAGCCGAGGCCGAGGGCCCAGGGACGTCGCCACCAGGGGCCCTTCACGTCGGGATCCCACACGGGTTCCGGCGGCACGGGCACCCGCGGCTCGGCGGGCTGCCGCCGCGCGTCCCAGCCGTCACCCGGCTGACCGCCGGGCGGGGGCGGGTAGGGGCCCGGGCCAGGGCCCGAGGCGAGCTCCTCCACGCGGTGCGGGCCCTCCTGCTCATGCGGCCCGCGTCCGGCGTACGGCGGCTGCTCGGGCCGATAGGGCTGGTAGGGGGCCTGCTCGCGTTCGTATGGCGATTGCTCGCGTTCGTATGGCGAGTGTTCGCGGGCGTACGGCGACGGCTCACGCTGGTAGGGCGGCTGCTCGCGCTGGTAGGGCGGCTGGCCCCCGCCGTACGGGGGCGCGTCGCGACGGCCGGCGAGGGGCGAGTCGTCCCCGCCGGAGTACGGCGGCAGGTCCCGCCTGCGGGGGTCCGGAGGCTGGTGCGGCGGAGGTGGTTGCTGGTCGCCGGGGTAACCCATGGCGCTGAGATTAGTCGGCGTTTCGGACAGACGACGAAGGGTCAGGAATACCCGAAGTCCTCGGTCCACCACGGGCCGCCGTCGCCGGTGCTCACGCCGACCCCGGTCGCGACCAGGCGGCAGTCGAGCAGTGTGGCACGGTCGCTCCGCCCGGCCATCCAGCCGCGTACGACCGCCGCGGCGCTCTGGTAACCCCTCGCGATCGTCTCGGCTCCGCCCTCGGAGTAGCCCGCCGCCCCCATGCGGTCCCAGGGCGTGGCTCCCCCGGGCGAGCTGTGCCGGAACAGCCCGCTCGACGCCATCTCCGCCGAGTGCGCGCGGGCGGACTCCACGAGGCGGGGGTCCACACGCAAGGGCCGGCAGCCGTGCTTGCGGCGCTCGGCGTTCACCAGGCGCACGACCTCGGCCTCCATCGAGGCGGCCCGCATCGCGTCGGCGTCGTACGCGCCGTCGCCTCCGTCCGCCCCGGGGGTGAGGACGCTGTACGGCGAGCCGCCGCCGGAGCCGTCGATCACGGTGGAGGGCGGCTGTTCCTTCCGGGGCCTGCGCTGCTGCGGCACCTCCCGGGGGGCGACCGGAGCCACGGTGCGCAGGACGTGGTCGAGGGTGGGCCGGTCGCGCGGCACCGTGCCCGGCGCGCTCGCGCGGGGGGACAGGGACGGCTCCGACTTACGGAGATAAACCTCGTCGACCTCGCTCGACCCGGCGCTCATCCGGCCGATCACCACGCCGGTGAGCAGAATGGCGACGGCGCACGCCAGCAGACCCATCTGAGTCCCCCGCAGGGGGCCACGGAAGGTGTGATTTTTGTGAGGGGTCTGCCACATACCGCAGTCAAATATAGAGATCCCCGCCATGGGGATGAAGGGGCGATTGGGTATGGATTTGATGAACGTTCAAATGTGTCGTTCCAATGAGGGTCCCCGCTCGCTGTTTTGACCGGGCGGCATCGGGTCGGTAGTCTGCTAGTTCGTTGTGTGTGGATCGGTCTGTCCGCAGACCGGTGCACGGCGCGTCCGGCGTCTTCTCCCGTACATGTGGAGACGGAGGTTGTCGCCGTGCCTGCGCAACCTACCGAGAGTTCACATTCCCGACAGAAGGCACTGCCGTGCGCACGTTCTCACCGAAGCCCAACGACGTCGAACGTCAGTGGTACGTCATCGACGCGACCGACGTCGTGCTCGGCCGGCTGGCCAGTCATGTGGCGACCCTGCTCCGCGGGAAGCACAAGCCGATCTTCGCTCCGCATGTCGACACGGGTGACTTCGTCATCGTCATCAACGCCGACAAGATCGCCCTGACCGGCAACAAGCTCGAGCAGAAGAAGGCCTACCGCCACTCGGGTTACCCCGGCGGTCTGCGCGCCGTCTCCTATGGCGAGCTCATGGAGAAGCGTCCGGACCGGGCCGTGGAGAAGGCCGTCCGGGGCATGCTTCCCAAGAACGCCCTCGGCCGGAAGATGGCCAAGAAGCTCAAGGTCTACGCCGGCGGCGAGCACCCGCACCAGGCCCAGCAGCCGGTGCCGTTCCAGATCACCCAGATCGCCCAGTAATCGCGAGCCAGGAAAGTTAAGAGGAGAACCGTGGCCGAGCCCACCGGTATCGAGACGCTCGTCGAGGGCGAGCCGGAAGACTACACCGCGGAGGAGTTCCCCTCCGAGTACACCACCGAGTCGGCCCCCGCCGGCGACGGCGCCGTCCGCAAGCCCGTCACCACGGGCAACTCGTACGGCACCGGCCGCCGCAAGGAGGCCATCGCCCGGGTTCGCATCGTGCCGGGCACCGGCAAGTGGACGATCAACGGCCGCTCGCTGGACAGCTACTTCCCGAACAAGGTCCACCAGCAGCTGATCAACGAGCCGTTCGTCGTGCTCGGCGCCGAGGACGCGTTCGACGTCATCGCCCGCATCGACGGCGGCGGCGTGACCGGCCAGGCCGGCGCGCTGCGCATGGGCCTGTCCCGCGCGCTCGCCGCACTGGACGCCGAGGTCAACCGCCCGCCGCTGAAGAAGGCCGGCTTCCTCACCCGTGACGCCCGCGCCACGGAGCGGAAGAAGTACGGCCTCAAGAAGGCCCGCAAGGCTCCTCAGTACAGCAAGCGTTAATGTCGGGGGAGCCCGTAGGCGCCTCCTCGCGGGGGCGCCTCTTCGGCACCGACGGGGTACGTGGGGTCGCCGGGCGCGACCTCACCGCGGAGCTGGCCATGGACCTGTCCGTGGCCGCCGCGCACGTGCTCGGCGATGCCGGGGCGTTCCACGCGAGCGTCGGGCGGCGCGGCCGCCCGATCGCCGTCGTAGGCCGGGACCCGCGTGCTTCAGGTGAATTCCTGGAGGCCGCAGTGGTCGCCGGCCTCGCGTCGTCAGGCGTGGACGTCCTGCGGCTCGGCGTGCTGCCCACCCCGGCGGTCGCGTACCTGACCAACGCGCTGGGCGCCGACCTCGGCGTCATGCTCTCCGCGTCGCACAACCCCGCGCCGGACAACGGCATCAAGTTCTTCACCCGCGGCGGCTACAAGCTGCCCGACGCGGTGGAGAACGAGATCGAGCAGCGGCTCGGGGAGAAGTGGAACCGCCCGGTGGGCGCGTCCGTCGGCCGGGTCCGGGAGGCGTACGGCGAGGCCGACCGATACGTCGCGCACCTGCTGACCACCCTGCCCCACGGCCTCGACGGGCTGCGCGTCGTCATCGACTGCGCGCACGGCGCCGCGCACATGGTCGCCCCGGAGGCGCTGCTGCGCGCCGGCGCGATCGTGGAGACCATCGGCGCCGCCCCGGACGGGTTGAACATCAACGACGGCGTGGGTTCGACCCACCTGACGCCCCTGCGGGAGGCCGTCGTCGCGCGCGGCGCCGACCTGGGCATCGCCTACGACGGCGACGCCGACCGCTGCCTCGCGGTCACCGGTACGGGCGAGGAGGTCGACGGCGACCAGATCATGGCGATCCTGGCCCTGTCGATGCAGGCCGACGGCCGCCTCGCCAAGGACACGGTCGTGGCGACGGTCATGTCCAACCTGGGGTTCAAGATCGCCCTGCGGGAGGCCGGCCTGTCCGTGGTGGAGACCGCGGTCGGCGACCGGTACGTCCTGGAGGCGATGCAGGACGGCGGCTACACCCTGGGCGGCGAGCAGTCCGGTCACGTGATCATGTTGGATCACGCCACGACCGGGGACGGCCTGCTCACCTCGCTGCACCTGATGGCCGAGGTGGCCCGGCAGGGCCGCTCCCTCACCGACCTCGCCGCGGTGATGACCAAGCTGCCGCAGGTGCTCGTCAACGTCCGGGACGTGGCGAAGTCGAAGGCGTCCGCGCCCGAGCTGCGGGCGGCGGTGGCCGAGGCCGAGGCGGAGCTCGGGGAGACCGGCCGCGTGCTGATCCGGCCGAGCGGAACCGAGCCCATGATCCGGGTCATGGTCGAGGCCGAGTCGCACGACCAGGCCAAGGCCGTGGCGGACCGCCTCGCGGAGGTCGTCCGTACGGTCTGCGTCTGACGCCGCACGCGTCACGACTCCTGAGGACCCCGCTGGGCGCCTGCCCGGCGGGGTTCCTTATTGGGAGGCCTTCTCAATTGCGTAATGTGCGCGTAACACTGATGCATGTCTTGTTTGACCGGTGTCCGGTCGGATGCGTTAAGAGGCCGTGAAAGGGAATCGGACGCGCTGCGCGCACTGATTGACCGGGCCAGAACCAGTGTGGGCGGATGCCTGCTCCTCCTGGGCGGACCGGGTGCGGGAAAGACCGCGCTGCTCGACCTCGCCGCCGCGCACGCGGCCACCGGCGCCCCCGGCGAGCCGGGGTTCCTCGTGCTCCGCACCCGGGGCGTCGCAGGTGAGACCCACCTGCCGTACGCCGGGCTGCACGCTCTGCTCCGTCCGATCGCCGACCGGCTGGACACTCCGGCGGCCGATACGCGGGTGCTCGCCGACGCGCTGCGGACCGGCGCCGACGCGGGCGGCCTGGCGCTGCCGGCCGCGCTGCTGCGGCTCCTGCAGGCGGCCGGACGCCCGGTGCTGGTGTGCGCCGACGACATCCAGTGGCTCGACGCCCCCAGCCGGGAGGCGATCTGCTTCGTGGCCCGCCGGGTGGGGGCGGTCCCCGTCGCCGTGCTGCTGGCCTCCGCGGAGCCCGGCACCGCCCCCGGCGACCTGCCGCCGCTTCCGCTCACCCCGCTCGACGAGAGGGCGTCGCGGCAGGTGCTCGACGACCTCGTCCCCGGAGGTCTGCCGGGAGACCTGCGTACGGCGCTGGTCCGGGCGGCCCGGGGCAACCCGCTCGCGCTGGCGGAACTCGCCGGTGCGCTGACCGACGAGCACCGCAAGGGCGCGGCGCCGCCACCCGAGGCGCCGCCGCGCGGCGGCCGTCTGTGGCGGGCGTACGCCGACCGGCTCCGCGGCCTGCCCGCCGACACCGCCGACCTCGTCCTGCTGATCGCGGCCGATCCCGGCATCGACGCGGTCACGCTGACGCGCGCGGCGGAGGCGCGGTCCGGACTGGCGGCGCTGGAGACGGCGGAGGCCGCGGGCGTCGTGGTCGAGCTGCCGGACGGCGGCTTCGACCTCGCCGACCCGCTCCTGCGCCACGTGGCCTACGCCGAGGCGTCCCTCGCTCGACGGCGGGCCGCCCACGGCCTGCTCGCGAGCCTTCTCGACGATGATCCCGGCGATGTTCTCGGTGACGCTCCCGGCGGTGCTTTCGGCGGTGCTTACGGCGGTGCTTCCGGCGGGGAACGCCGGCGGCTGCGGCGGGCGTGGCATCGTGCCGCCGCCCTCGACGGTTCCGCGCGCGAGCTTGCCGAGGATCTCGTACGGGCACTGGCGGCGATGCCGAAGGCGACGACGGCGGCCTTCCCGGAACCGTTCCGCGTCCTCGAACGGGCGGCCGAGCTCACCGGGCACGGCGAGGCCAAGGCCGCACGGATGGCGGCCGCCGCCCAGCAGGCCTGGCAGGCGGGACAGCCGCAGCGGGCGAGGTCGCTGCTGTCCAGGGTCGACACGCTCGCGGCCGGCGACGAGGTGCGCGGCCGGGCCGAGCTGCTCAGGGGCAGCCTGGAGCTGCGGGCGGGCAAGCCCGACAGCGCCTGCGACACGCTGCTCGCCGCCGCGGAGCGGCTGCTGCGCACCGACCGCGAGCAGGCCGTACGCGCGCTGGTCCGGGCGGGCGAGGCGAGCTACCTGGCGGGGGACAACCGGCGGTTCCTGACGATCGCCCGGCGCGCCGAGACGCTGCGGCGGCCCGACGACGCCCACCTCACGCGCATGGCTCTGGAGTATCTCGAGGGCATGGCCGCGACGTTCCGCGGCAGGCATATGGAGGCGACCACCTCCCTGCGCCGCGTCGCCACCGGGGTGATGGCGCCGTCCTCGGCCGGCAGTCCCTCGGCGCTCGTGTGGGGCGGCGTGGCGAACCTCCTGCTCGGCAACGGCGCCGCCGCGCTCACCTTGACCACCCGGGCGGTCGAGGTCGCGCGCGCCCACGGCGCGGTCGCCAGCATGCCGCAGATGCTGGAGATCCATATCCAGGCCCAGCAGTGGATGGGCCGTTACGACGCGGTGGCGGCCAACGCCATGGACGGCCTGCGCCTGGCGCAGGAGACGGGCCGTGCCGTCAGCGGCGCGCAGCACCTGGCCTGGCTCGCCTTCACCGCCGCCGTCGAGGGCGACGAGGAGACGTGCGCCCTGCGGGCGGCGCGCGCCGTCGAGCTCGCCGCGGCCCACGGCGTCAGCGTGGCCGAGGCGCTCGGCACGCTCGCCCTGGCCCATCTGGACGTCGCGGCCAACCGGCACGCCGACGCGGTGAACCGCCTGCGCGTGGTGGCCCGTACGGGAGACCCCCTCGTCGTCCGGGTGATGGCGACGCCGCTGCTCGTCGAGAGCGCCGTACGGACGGGGGACGTCGCGCAGGCGCGGGACGCGCTGGTCGTGCTGGAACGCTGGGCGGACAGCACCCGCGACCCCGACCGGCTGGCGCTGGCGGCCCGATGTCACGCGCTGCTGGCGCCCCCGGACGAGGCCGGGGAGCGCTTCGCCCAGGCGCTGGAACTGCACCGGCAGGGATCGTGCGCGTTCGAGACCGCGCGCACGCGGCTGCTGTACGGCGGCATGCTCCGGCGGTCGCGCCGCCCGGGCGCCGCCCGCGAGCACCTGCACGGCGCGCTGGAGACGTTCGAACGGTACGGCGCCCGCCTGTGGAGCGCGCACGCCCGCGCGGAGCTGCGGGCGGCGGGGGAGTCGGTGCGGCCCTCGGGCTCCCGTTCCGAGGCCGGCCGGCTGCTCACGGCGCAGCAGTTCCGGATCGCCACCCTGGTGGCGGAGGGCGCGACGAACCGGGAGGTGGCGGCCCGGCTGTTCATCAGCCCGCGCACCGTGGAGCACCACCTGCGGAACATCTTCGCCAAGCTCGGCGTGCGCTCCCGGGTCGAACTGGCCCGCCTGCTGCCGTGAACCGGCCGCCGAGAGCCGTGATATCCAGTTCTTCCCAGTGCCCGCCCCCGGAACCGGGGTCCCCAAGGGCCGACCGACGATGAGCAAGGATCACGCAGTGACGCTTGAAGCCCAGCGCGCGCATATTCTCTCGGGCCGGATGTACAACGACCTCACCGACGAACTCGTCGAGGCGCGCCGGCGCGCCGTGCTGCTGACCACCGAATACAACAACAGTTTCGGGCGGCCGCAGCAGGACCGCGAGGCGATCTTGCGCCGCCTGCTGCGCCAGGTCGGACAGGGCTGCCACTTCGAGCCGACGTTCCGCTGCGAGTTCGGTTTCAACATCAGCATCGGGGACCACTTCTACGCCAACTTCGACTGCGTCATGCTCGACGGCGGGGGCATCACCATCGGCCACCACGTGCTGTTCGGTCCCCGCGTCGGCATCTACACCAGCAACCACGCCATCGACGCCGGTGAACGCGCGGCCGGCGCCTGTTACGCCAAGCCGGTGACGATCGGAGACCACGTCTGGATCGGCGGCGGCGTCACCGTCAATCCGGGCGTGACGATCGGCGACAACACGATCATCGGTTCCGGCAGCGTGGTCACCCGTTCGATCCCCTCCGGCGTCATCGCCGTCGGCTCCCCCGCCCGGGTGCTGCGCACGATCACCGAGGCGGACAAGAGCGGCTACCGGCCCTGACCTCCGGGACCGGCTCTCCGGTGGGCGCCGCCGCAGGGCCGGTGGTCGGTCGGGACCCGCCCGTGGTCGGCGGGGACCGGTGATTTCACCGATGCGCGTACGGGGCTGACGGCGCGACAGTGACGGCGGTCAGACCGTTCGCGGGAACCGGCCGCGTGCCCGTTCCCACTCCTACCCCCCAAGGAGTGCACCGACGTGCCGACACACCCCTCAACCCCATTCCTGCACCGGACGTCCTCCGTGGTCACGACGCTGGCGCTCGTCGTGCTGCTCGCGCTGGCCGGCGGTCTCCTCACCGCTCCCGCCGCCCACGCCGCCGTACACGGCCCGGACCCGACGGACGCGCTCCTGGAGGCGTCGCGCGGGCCGTACGCGACCGCGCAGACCGACGTGTCGTCGTTGTCCGTGAGCGGCTTCGGCGGCGGAACCATCTACTACCCGACCACCACGTCCGAGGGGACGTTCGGCGGCGTGGCCATCGCTCCCGGCTACACGGCCGACAAGTCCAGCCTCGCCTGGCTGGCCGCCCGGCTCGCCTCGCACGGCTTCGTGGTGTTCAACATCGACACGCTGACGCGGCTCGACCAGCCCGACAGCCGGGGCCGGCAGCTGCTGGCCGCGCTCGACTACCTGACCGAGCGCAGCTCGGTCCGCGGCCGCGTGGACGCGACCAGGCTCGGCGTCATGGGCCACTCGATGGGCGGCGGCGGCACGCTCGAGGCCGTCGACGACCGGCCGTCCCTGCGGGCCGCCGTCCCGCTGACCCCGTGGAACCTCGACAAGACCTGGTCGGGCGTCCGGACGCCCACGCTGATCATCGGCGCCGAGGCCGACACCGTCGCGCCGGTCGCCTCGCACTCCGTGCCCTTCTACACCAGCCTGCCCTCGTCGCTCGGCAAGGCGTACCTGGAGCTGAACGGCGCCACCCACTTCGCCCCGAACACGACCAACACCACCATCGGCAAGTACGCCGTGGCCTGGATGAAGCGGTTCGTCGACGACGACATCCGCTACGACCGCTTCCTGTGCCCCGGCCCCGGCAGGAGCCTGGCCGTCGAGGAGTACCGCAGCACCTGCCCCTTCTGACGACCTTCAGGAGTGCGGACGGCCCGCCGATCGCGGCGGTCGTCCGCACGGCGCTGTCCGGGCGCCTTCCCACGCGTTCGACGCCCCTGTGTCCGCAGGCGCGGATCTCGGCGAACGGGAGCTAGTCGTCGCCGGTGAGGGACAGGGAACGCAGGCGCTGGCCGGTCCACACGACGGCGCCGATCGTGACGATGATCATCGCCGGTACGGCGAAGCCGAGCGTCACCTCGGTGGAGAAGAAGGGCGAGGAGGAGACCTGGTCGGCGAGGGACTGCGCCCACTGCTGGATGGAGAACTTCCGTGCGCCGGGCACGTAGCCGCCGACCACGCCCTCCCACACGAGGGCGTAGATGACGCCGACCGCGACCGCGTGCCGGGTGAGCACGCCCAGCAGCAGGAACACCGCGGCGTACGCGACGCCGCCGAACAGCGCCCCGAGGGTGAATCCGGTCGCGACGCCCGACTCGGCGCCGGTCAGGAGGTAGGCGGAGGCGTAGGTCGAGACGGCCGCGAACACCGCGATGAGGGACGCCGCGACCACGAACTTCGTCACCGCGATCACCGGGCGGGAGATCGGCTTGGAGAGCAGGTGGATGATCGTGCCGTCCTCGATCTCCGGGGCGATGACGCCCGTCCCGGCGATCAGCCCGAGAAGCGGCAGCATCGTGCCGATCGCGAAGCTCTTCATCAGGGTCACGGCCGTCTGCTCGTCGTGGCCGTTGAACAGCCTGAGCAGCGCGGCGATCGCGACCAGCGCCACCGGCAGCAGCACCAGCAGCCAGATCCTCTTGCGTCCGAGCATGGCCCGGTAGGTGATGTCCGCCACCACCGTGTTCATCGCGAGCTCCCGGAGATGAGGTAGGAGAAGACGCTTTCCAGGTCCTCGTCGGTGGGGGAGACCTGCCACAGGTGTACGGCGAGGTCGCGCGCCATCCGCGGCAGCAGCGCGGTGAACCGCGCGTAGTCGGTCACCTGGACCTCGACGCCCTGCTCGGTCAGCGAGACCGCGCTGGAGGAGGGGTCGCCGATGAGCGCGGCGGCCAGACGCCGGTCGTCGCTCGACCTGACCCGGAACAGGTGCGGCCGGTCGGCCATGCGGCGCCGGATCTCGCGGTAGTCGCCCGACGCGGCGTGCCGGCCGGCGACCAGGACCTCGATGTGGTGCGCGACCCGCTCGACCTCTTCGAGGATGTGCGAGCTGAACAGGATGGTCCGGCCCTCCTCGCCCATGCGCCGGACGAGGTCCATGAGGTGGAGCCGCTGCCGGGGGTCCATGCCGTTGAACGGCTCGTCCAGGAGCAGCACCTGGGGGTCGTGGACGAGGGCGGCGGCGACCTTCACCCGCTGCCGCATGCCCTTCGAGTACGTCTCGATGCGTCGGCCGGAGGCGTCCGTCATCTCCACCAGGTCAAGGGCCCTGCGGGCCGCGTCGGCGGGTGAGGGCAGGCCGTGCAGCCGGGCCGACGACAGCACGAACTGCCACCCGGTGAGGAAGCCGTACACGGCCTCCCTCTCGGGGACCAGGCCGATCTGCCGGTAGATCTCGTGGTTGTGCCAGATCTGCCGGCCGTCGAGGGACGCGGTGCCGCTGGACGGCGCGAGGAACCCGGCCATCATGTGCAGCAGCGTCGACTTGCCCGCGCCGTTCGGCCCGAGCAGGCCGGTGACGCCGGGACCGATCGTCATCGTGACGTCGTTGACCGCGACGACGTTGCCGTACCAGCGGGACACCTGGGCGAGTTCGAGCACGCCCTGGCGGGTGGTCACGGGAGAGCTTGTGGTGGTCACGACGCCGCCTTCCGGTAACGCAGGAGGACGCCCGTCGCGGCCACGGCGGCCACGGCCAGCAGGATCAGGACCGACGCGAGGTCCGGCGGAGGGCTTCCGGGGTTGACGGGCTCGGTGCCGAACAGGGCCGACTGGACGTAGTCGACGAGGAAGAACGGGTTGAGCAGCAGGGCCCAGCCGACGAGGTCGTCACGTCCCGACGAGATCACCGCGCCGGCGAAGATCCCGGAGATGGCGGCGGTGAACATGTAGAACGCGATCACCGCCGCGACGCCGAGGCCGCGGCGCGGGGTGAACGACGCCAGGGCGATGCTCACGGTCGACAGCAGCACCGCGTGGAGCACCGCGCCGCCCAGCGCGCCGAGGTAGTCGGCGGTGTGCGGCGGCCCGGGCAGGTCCACCAGCAGTTCGCCGACGAACTGGATCGTGAGCGGCACGGCCAGCAGGCCGAACACCGCGACCGCGAGGGCGGCCAGCTTCGCCAGGACGTAGTCGGTGACGGTCAGCGGGCGGGACAGGTAGAGCGGCAGCACGCGGAAGCGCAGGTCCGGCGCGACCAGGTACGGCGACTGCGCGGCGAGGAAGACCGCGATCACCGCCTGCATGAAGACGGCGTATCCCGTATAGGGCATGACGTACTGCTTGGCGAGCGCCATCACGCCGATCGACACGACCGTCGGCATCAGCATGATCGCGACCAGCAGCAGCGGCATGATCTTGGCGCGGGCCGTACGGCCGAGCCCGAACACGCCGCGCAGGCTCTGCACGCCGAGGGCGAGCGTCGCCCGGCCGCGCCCCAGCCGTACGCCGTCGTAGTGGCGGTATCCGATGTCGTGGATGACCGCGGTGGGCTCTGTCATGCCACCGGCTCCTTGAAGACGTCTTCGATGCGGCCCCGCCGCTGTTCCAGCCGCAGAAGGCTGAGGCCGAGGTCGCAGACGGCGTCGCGTACGGCGTCGTAGGTGCGGCCGGGGTCGTCCGCGGCCACCTGGACCGTCAGCAGCCTGCCCTGCGCGGCGACCGTCTCGCCGCCGGCGGTGAGGCGTTCGGCCAGCCGCTGCTGCCCCTCCTCGACCTCCACCGCGATGGTCTGCTCGGCCCGGGTGAACTCCCGGATCGCCGACGAGCGCAGCAGCCGCCCGCCGTCGATGACGATGACGTGGTCGCACACCCGCTCCAGCTCGCCGAGCAGGTGAGAGGTGACCAGCACGTTGATGCCGAACTCGGTGCCGACGCGCCGGATCAGCGCGAGCATGTCGTCGCGGCCCTGCGGGTCGAGCCCGTTGGTGGGTTCGTCCAGGAAGACCAGCTTCGGGTCGTGGACGAGGGCCTGGGCGAGCTTGACCCGCTGGCGCATGCCGGTGGAGTAGCCGCCCATCGGGCGGTAGCGCTCCTCGTCCAGCCCGACGTGTCGCAGGGTGTCGGCGGCGCGCTCGCGGGCGGCCGTACGCGGCAGCCCGGACATCTGGGCCATGTGCACCACGAACTCGGTCGCGGACATGTCCGGGGGCAGGCAGTCGTGCTCGGGCATGTAGCCGACGGTTCGCCGGATCTCCAGGCCCTGAGTGGCCGTGTCGAGGCCGAGCACCGAGGCGCGCCCCGAGGTCGGGGGGAGCAGGCCGAGCAGGATCTTGATCAGCGTCGACTTGCCCGCGCCGTTGGCGCCCACCAGGCCGGTCACGCCGGTGCCGGCGGCGACCGTGAGGTCGTCGAGCGCCGTGACGCGGGGGAAGCGCTTGGTCAGCCCCTCGGTCGCGAAGCATGGGGTCGCGCTCGCAGTCATGATCCGACCCTACTGGGCAGGGCGAGCGCCGGACCTCCGTCTCATGGACGAACCCGTCTACGTCTCAGGTATGCCTGTCACGTCCGTCCCCTACCCCCGCCGTACCGGTTCCACAGGGAGCGCTGGAGGAACAGCGTCAGCGCGCCGGCGACGACCATGCCGGTGATGTTGACGAGGAGCTGCAGCGCCGAGCCGCCGACCTCGTCCCAGCGTGAGAGCGCCAGAGCCACGGCCATGTACCCGGCCGCCGGGACGGTCGTGACGGAGATGAAGACACCCACGAGCGCGGAGGACTTGCCCGCCGTGATCGACAGCACGCCCGCCGCGCCGGCGAGCAGCGCCACGATGAACGACCACCGGTCGGGCGTCACGATGAAGCGCACCTCGTCGTGGTGCCGCAAAGTGTCGGGGGAGATCCAGCCGAGGCCGCGCGCGACGAGGGCGCAGGCCAGGGTGACGGCGATCGCGGACGCGAAGCCGGCCGCGAGCGCGCGGGAGGCCGTCCCGACGAGTCGCCAGCGGCGGCGCAGCAGGCCGAAGGAGACGGCGGCCACCGCGCCGAACTCCGGCCCGAGGACCATCGCGCCGACGATCAGGATCTGCGACGGGATCAGCACGCCGATCGCGGCGATCTGCGTGGCGATGACGAGGAACGCCAGGAACGCCCAGGTGACGCGGCTGTCGAGGGCCACCCGCTGCTCGAACTGGTCCCACACCACGGCGTCGTCGCCCTCTCCGGGCGCCCGCTCCTCCGCCTCCGCGGCGCCTCGGGAGATGGACAGCTCGATGTCCTCGGCCGTGATCGAGCCGTCCCGTTCCAGGCCGAGCGCCTTGAGCTCGTCGATGACCCCGTCGGCGGCCTCCCTGGCGACGTCGGCGAGCACGACGTCGCCCTCCGGCCGCCTCGCCGCCCCGCGGAGGAGCACGACGTTGGTGACGCCCGGCGTACGGTCGAAGACCTCGACGACCTGGCCGGTCCGCTGAAACGGGGCGATGACCCGCAAATGCAGCACGGCCGCATCCTAAGGAGTGTCCGCCGAATGCCGCTCCACAACCTGCCGCGCCGGCGGACACGGGAGAAACGGAGCGGAGTCAGTCGTCCTTGGCAGGTGGGGCGTAGCCGGCCTCATTGCCGGCGGTGACCTCGTCGATCAGGCTGTCGATTCCGAACGCCGTCGCATCCGCGCCTGGTTCGGGCTCCGCGGCGTCAGCCTCCCGCGTCGGCTCGGTGATCCAGTCCTCCCACGACAGCCCGTGCTTGTCGGCCAGATAGCGGGCGCGGTAGAGCCGCGTCGCGTCGTCGACGGCCGAGTACAGCATGTTGAAGCTGAGCCCGGCAGCGAGGATGCCGCCGGCGACGGGCACGACGTTCGCGAGCCGCGCCTTGGTGAGCCTCAGTCCGAGTAGCTTGAAGATCTGCAGGATGACCTGGACGAGAGGCTCCTTGCCCAGCTGGTTCCATGTCGCGCGGCGCATCATCATCTGGGTGAGGCGCGACAGGCTCGCGAGAGCAGCCGTCTTGCTCGTGGACGATGACGCCATGCTGTAGTTCAGGACCCCCATCAGGAACAACTCCTCTCCGGGTTCCCGGGGGTCGTAGCCGTAGTGGACGGCGACCTCGGCCACGGCGCGGCCGAGGAGAGCCATCGAGATCACCGCGTCCGACGCCACCGCCACGACCGCGACTCCTGCGGTCGTGCCACCGCTGACAGTCGTGCCGACCGCTGCTCCGGTCACCACGACGGAGGCGACGCCGGACTGGACTACCCCGATGAACGGGATGGTCAACGTAGGCCGGCCTTTGTCGAGGTCCTTGAGGTCGAGCGACTTGAACGGCGACTCCGCACCCAGATCCTGGTGCTTGCGACGCAGCTTCTCGACACGTTTGTCCAGCGATGCCGAACGCACCGCGGGCAGGAAGACGGCCTTGAAGCCGCCCTCCAGCGCCTTGACGATGGTCTCGTCACCGAATTCCATGACCTTGACCGCGCCGGGGACCTTCCTGATCTGCGTGCCGGCACGCTTGGTGACGAGTGCCACCTTGCCGGCTGCGCGTGCTCTCAAGCTGTTTCGGCGCTTTCGCTCGTTGTCGAGCAAAGTGGACCAGGCCCGGGCCTCGTAGTCGGACATGTCTTCCCGCATCTGCGCCCTTCACTGAGTCGCTCGGGTACGGTTTGCGCTCGCTCACGTCATCCCAGCACACCCAAGCCCGGCGAACGGCCGTAACGCCGCAGATTCACGCGATTACACTGTGCAATTCGGGCATTGGCCCGCAAACCGCCCTCTGGGACCTAAATGCGGCGCAGCCGTACCCCTCGGACGGAGTGGCCGGAGCCCTTGTGGAGGATCAGGCCGGCCCGGCGGCGGGTGGGGGCGATGTTCTCCACCAGGTTGCGCTCGTTGACGTCCCGCCAGACGTTCTCCGCGAACGCAGTCGCCTCCTCCTGCGACAGCTCCGCGATGTGCCGGAAGTAGGACTTCGGGTCGGAGAAGGCCGTACGGCGCAGCTTGTGGAATCGCTCCACGTACCAGGTGCGGATGTCCTCCATGCGCGCGTCCACGTAGATGGAGAAGTCGAAGTAGTCGTAGACCGCCAGGGCGTCCGGCGGCGCGGGCTGCAGGACGTTGAGCCCCTCGACGATGAGGATGTCCGGCCGGTCCACCGTCTGCGCCGCGCCCGGCACGATGTCGTACTCCAGGTGGCTGTAGACCGGCGCCACCACCGAGGGACGGCCCGCCTTCACGTCGGCCACGAAGCTCACCAGCGCCCGCCGGTCGTAGCTCTCCGGGAAGCCCTTGCGGTGCATGATCCCGCGCTCTTCCAGCACCTTGTTCGGGTAGAGGAAGCTGTCGGTGGTGATCAGATCGACCCGGGGGTGCTCGGGCCAGCGGGCGAGCAGCGCGTGCAGCAGCCGCGCCGTGGTCGACTTGCCGACCGCGACGCTGCCCGCGATGCCCAGCACGTACGGCGGGGGCGCCTCCTGTTCGCCGAGGAACGCGCCGACGGCCGCGCCGCGCTGCCGCGAACCCGTGAAATGCAGGTTCAGCAGCCGGGTGAGCGGCAGGTAGATGTCGGTCACCTCGGACAGGTCGATCGGGTCGTGGACGCCGCGAAGCTCCTCGAGCTCCGCCTCGGTGAGCGTGAGCGGTGTGTTCTTGCGCAGGTCACGCCACTGCTCGCGGCTCAGCTCGACGTACGCGTCCCCATCTGCCACGACGGCAAGCGTAGCCATGGCGTCCCGGTGGTCCCGCGCGGGGTGTGCACAGGCTGTGGACAAAAATCGATGGATTACTTCGGCCTGCGACGGGGAAGGATGGATGGCCCGTACGCTGGCGGTGTGATCGTGGGCATCGGGGTGGACGTGGTCGAGGTGGCGCGCCTGGGCGCCGCGCTGGAGCGCACCCCCGGCCTGCGGCGCCGCGTGTTCACCGAGGCCGAGGCCGCGCTGCCGCTGGAGTCGCTGGCCGCGCGGTTCGCGGCCAAGGAGGCCGTGGCCAAGGCCCTCGGGGTCCCGCCGGGGCTGCGGCACCTCGACGCGGAGGTCGTGGCCGGCGGGCGCGGCCGTCCCGAGCTGAGGATCACTGGCCGGGCGGCCGAGGCGGCCCGCGACCTCGGCGTGCGAAGGTGGCACGTCTCCCTGTCCCACGACGGCGGCATGGCGGTCGCCTACGTCGTCGCCGAGTCCTGACGGCGCCCGCCGTCCCTGTCCGCGCCCGTGCCCGCCGCCCCGGGCATGCGGTGATCGCCTTCGCCGTCGCGGCAGGCTACCGTCGGACCCATGCGGACCGCCTACACCTCCGAACAGATCCGCGCCGCCGAGCACGCGCTGATGGCGAGGCTCCCCGAGGGGACGCTGATGGACAGGGCCGCCGCCGGACTCGCCGCGGTCTGCGCGCACCTGCTCGCCGGCTCCCGCGGCCGGGTGTACGGCTCCCGCGTGGCGCTGCTCGCCGGCGGCGGCGACAACGGCGGGGACGCCCTGTACGCCGGCGCCCGGCTGGCCCGCAGGGGAGCGCGGGTGGAGGCCGTCCTCGCCGGTTCGCGAACCCACCAGGGCGGCCTGGCCGCGCTGCGGGAGGCGGGCGGCCGGGCGCATCCGTACGACACCGCGCGGGCGCGCGAGCTGCTTGCCGGCGCCGACCTCGTGATGGACGGCCTCGTCGGCATCGGGGGCGGCGGGGCGCTGCGGGAGCCGTACGGCACGCTCGCGGAGCTGACCGCCGAGGCCGCCGGCCTGGTCGTCGCGGTCGACGTGCCGAGCGGGGTGGACGCGAGCAGCGGGCGGGTCGACGGAGCGGCCGTCCGCGCGCACATGACGGTGACGTTCGGCGCGTACAAGGCCGGTCTGCTCGTCGACCCGGGAGCCGCGCACGCGGGCGCCGTCGAGCTGGTGGACATCGGCCTCGGACCCTTCCTGCCGGACCCCGAGGTGGCCGCGCTGACCGGCGACGACGTGGCCGACATGCTGCCCCGCCCCGGCGCGGAGAGCGACAAGTACCGGCGGGGCGTCGTCGGGATCGCCGCGGGCAGCGACAGGTACACCGGGGCCGCCGTGCTCTCGGTCGGCGGCGCGGTGCGCGCCGGCGCGGGGCTGGTGCGCTTCGCGAGTTCGGCGGAGCCGGTGCGGCTGGTCAGGGCCCGGTGGCCGGAGGCCATCACGACCGTGCTCGACCCGGCACTGGTGCTGAAGAGCTCGCTGGACGAGGTCGGGCGCGTGCAGGCGTGGGTGCTCGGCCCCGGCCTCGGGACCGGCCCGGAGGCGCACGCGGTGGCCCGCGCCGTGCTGTCCACCGGCGTGCCCGTGCTGGTGGACGCCGACGGGCTGACGCTCCTCGCCAAGGACCGCACGCTGCTGCGCCGGGCCGCCCCCACCGTGCTCACGCCGCACGCGGGGGAGCTGTCGCGGCTGCTCGGCGTGCCGCGCGAGCGCGTCGAGGCCGGGCGGCTCGAACACGTACGGCGGGCCGCCGCGGAACTGGGCGCGACGGTGCTGCTCAAGGGCTCGACCACGCTCGTCGCCGAGGAAGACCGGCCGGTGCGGGTCAACACGACGGGGACGCCCTGGCTGGCCACGGGGGGCACCGGCGACGTCCTGTCGGGCATCGCCGGCGCCCTGCTCGCCGCCGGGATGACGGGCTACGACGCGGCCTCGTGCGCGGCGTACGTCCACGGGCTGGCGGCGCGGATCGCCGCCGGGGGTGGCGCCACGGGACACGGGCAGGCGCCGATCGCCGCCCTCGACGTCGCCCAGACGCTCCCCGAGGCCCTTCGCATGCTCTGACGTGCGGCGTCAGGGTGGGCGCATTCACCCGGGTCCACCTGACACACTGGGAAAATGAGCTTCTCGACGGTGCACTCCGCCACCCCGGCCGAGGCGCGCGTGGACCTGTCCGCCATCCGGCACAACGTCCGGCTGCTCGCCGAGCGGGCCTCCGGCGCCGATCTGATGGCGGTCGTCAAGGCCGACGCGTACGGTCACGGCGCGCTGCCCGTGGCGAAGGCGTGCCTGGAGGCGGGGGCGACCCGCCTCGGCACGGCCTTCGTCCGCGAGGCGCTGGCGCTGCGCGAGGCGGGTGTCACCGCGCCGATCCTGTCGTGGCTCATCACGCCGGGCGAGCCGCTGGACGCAGCGCTGCTCGCGGACGTCGAACTGTCCGCCGGCGCGACGTGGGTCGTCGACGAAATCGTCGCGGCCGCCGGGCGCACCGGTCGTACGGCCCGGGTGCACCTGAAGGCCGACACCGGCAACTCCCGGGGCGGCGCCACCGTCGCCGACTGGCCGTCGCTGGTCGAGCACGCGCTCGCCGCGCGGGCGACCGGAGCGATCGAGATCGCCGGCCTGTGGTCGCACTTCGCGTGCGCCGACATCCCGGGCCATCCGTCCATCGCGCGCCAGCTCGCGACGTTCGAGGAGGCGATCGCCGTCGCCGGCAAGGCCGGTGTGCCCGGCGACGCGGCCCGCCACATCGCCAACTCCGCCGCCGCCCTCACGCTGCCGCAGGCGAGGTACGACATGGTGCGCCCGGGGATCGCGGTCTACGGCCTGAGCCCGGTCCCCGAGCTCGGCGACTTCGGGCTGCGCCCCGCCATGACGCTGACGGCCCGGCTCGCGCACGTCAAGCGGGTCCCGCCCGGCTCCGGTGTGTCGTACGGGCACCTGTACGTCACCGAGCGGGAGACCACGCTTGGCCTCGTCCCGCTCGGGTATGCGGACGGCATCGCGCGAAACGCGACCAACCAGGCGGAGGTGCTGGCGGCGGGGAGCCGGCGGCGCATCGCCGGACGGGTGTGCATGGACCAGTTCGTCATCGACCTCGGTGACGATCCGGTGGAATCGGGGGACGAGGTGCTCCTTTTCGGGCCCGGGGACCACGGCGAGCCGACCTGTCAGGATTGGGCGGATTCCCTGGGCACGATTAACTATGAGATCGTGACGAGGATCGGATCCCGCGTGCCTCGCGTCCACCTGGACGAACGCTGAGCCGCGGCTGCGAGGAGGGCAGGCATGGGCACACGTCGCAAGGTCGGGATCGCCGGAGCGGTCTTCGGCGCGGCGTCGGCGGGAGTGGCCGCGGCCACGCTCGCCAAGAGGTACGCCGTGGGCCGCATCCGTCTGCGGCCGGACCTGGAGGCGAGTGAGCCCTTCGGCGAGCTGCGCGGCCGCCCGGTGACGCTCACGACCTCGGACGGCGTGGAGATCCATGCCGAGGTCGACGGGGTGGAGGACGCGCCGCTGACGGTCGTGCTGTGCCACGGCTACTGCCTCTCCTCGGACTCCTGGCACTACCAGCGGCGCGATCTGCGCGACTCCTATCGGCTGGTGCTGTGGGACCAGCGCTGCCACGGTCTGTCGGCCCGTGCCCCGGCGAGCGACTGCACCATCGAGCGCCTCGGCGAGGACCTCGCGCTCGTCCTCGACGAGCTCGTCCCCGGGCCGTGCGTGGTGGTGGGCCACTCCATGGGCGGCATGACGATCATGGCGCTGGCGGAGCGGCGGCCCGAGCTGTTCGGGGACAAGATCCGCGGCGTGTCGCTGATCGCGACCTCGGCGGGCAAGCTCGCCGAGCTCACCCTGGGCCTGCCCGCCCTGGTCTCCAAGCTCGTCAACCTCGCGGTGCCGCCCGCCGTGTCGGTCATGCGCAGGAGCGGCGCGCTGGTCGACCGGGGCCGGCAGGCCGGCACCGACCTGTCGTTCCTGGCGCTGCGTCACCTCGGGTTCGGTGATTCCAAGAACGTCAGCCCGACCGTCGTCGACTTCGTCGAGTCGATGATCAGGGCCACCCCCTCCGAGGTGATCGCCGACTTCTACCCGGCGCTGATGTCGCACGACAAGCTCACCGCGCTCGACGTGCTCAACAAGGTGCCCACCGCGATCATCGTGGGGGAGCGCGACTGGCTGACGCCGCTCGACCACAGCAGGGCGATGGCGGCGGCCGCGCCGACGGCGCAGCTCACCACGGTGCCGGAGACGTCGCACCTCGTGCAGCTCGAACGGCCCGACACCGTGAACGAGGCGCTGCGCGAGCTGCTGAAGAGGGCCGAGAGGGGCAACACGTGACCACGGCCGAGTTCCGGGCCGTGACCGCCGAGGAGACGCGGGCGCTGGGCGCACGGCTGGCCGCGCTGCTCGGTCCCGGAGACCTGGTCGTGCTGAGCGGGCCGCTCGGAGCGGGGAAGACGACGCTGGTTCAGGGCGTCGCGGAGGGCCTGAAGGTGCGCGGCCCGATCACGTCCCCGACGTTCGTGATCGCCCGGGTGCACCCGTCCCTGTCCGGCGGGCCCGCGCTCGTGCACGCCGACGCCTACCGCCTGGGCGGCACGCTCGAAGTGGACGACCTCGACCTCGACGCCTCGCTGGAGGAGTCGGTCACCGTGGTCGAGTGGGGCGAGGGCCTGGTCGAGGGCCTGTCGGAGGACCGCCTGGAGATCCACGTCGAGCGGGGCGCCGAGGGCGAGGAGCGACGCGTACGGGTGACGGGCGTGGGCCCGCGCTGGTCCGAGATCTCCCTCGCCTGATACACATCCCCCGAGCACGCATAAAGGCCGCAATCCGGGCTCTGACGTGCGCATGAGGACCTGCGGGGACAAGCCGGGCGTCGTCCGCGCGCGATCCAGACCGGTCCGCCGCACATCCTTGACGCCTGTCCGCACACCTGTGGATCATCGGGACCAAGGAAGATCCTCGGCCATGAGTCGGCAAGGATTTTCTGGGTAAGGGACCGGCGTGGAAGAGGTGTGCCGTTGAGCAGGATCACGCAGGTCGCCGTCGCGGGAGCCTTACTGTTCGGCGCGCTGGGCTGCACGGCGTCGGCCGAGACCGTCTCCGCCGACCCGACGATGACGCTGACCCCGGCCCTGCCGTCGCCGATCGTCTCGGTGAAGCGGCAGGACGTGCGGGTGGAGGTCGATCCCAAGCGCGTCGTCGGCGGGTCGACCAAGAGCATCCACATCACCGCCAGGTGCCCGCTGCCTCAGGGCGGCACCGACTACCGGGCGACCGCCCGCTCCGACGCCTTCACCGGGCTCGTCACGCTGGTGGCCCCGGCGCCGCCGTCGGCCACCCCCGGTGCCGCGGCCGTGCCGATGGTGCGCGGCAGCGCGACCATCAGGGCCGGAGCCAAGGCGGGCGGCTACCGCGTGCAGGTGCGCTGCGAGGCCACCAACGACGTCGGCAGCGCGTCGTTCAGGGTCGTCGCGCCGGAGCCGGACCGCACCGAGGACCACACGAGGATTCCCACCCGGGCGCCGCACGCGGGCGGCGGCGGCACGGCGGCCGGGGGCCCCACCGACGACTCGGGACTGCCGACCGGCGTCACCGTCGTCGTGCTCCTGGCCGCGCTCGGCGTCGGCATCGGGGTGGCCCGCAGGCGCTCCGGAGCCTGACCTTGGCGCTGTCCACCCGGGGGGTGATCATCGCCGGGGCGGTCACCGGGCTCGTGTTCGCCGCGGTCGCCGGCGGTAAGGGGGAGACGGACCGGCCCGCCGCCAGATCCTCCGTCGTCCCCAAGCGCATCGACATCCCCGCGCTGCGTCTCAAGGCTCCCCTGATGAAGCTCGGCCTGTCCGACGAGGGCGACGTCGAACTGCCGCCGTTCGACAAGCCGTCCACCGCGGGCTGGTACACGGGCAGCGCCGTGCCGGGCGACCCCGGCGCCTCGGTGATCATCGGCCACGTCGACACCAAGAGTGCCCCCGCCGTGTTCTACCGGCTGCGCGACCTGCGCGAGGGCGCGGTCGTGAAGGTGGTGCGCAGCGACGGCAAGACCGCCTCCTATCGGGTCGAGTCGGTGGAGCGAGTGCCGAAGGACGACTTCCCGGCCGAGCGCGTCTACACCGAGGACGGCCTGCGCCTGATCACCTGCGGCGGCGACTTCGACTGGTCCCGGCACGAGTACCGCGACAACGTCATCGTCTACGCCTCCCTGATCCGCGACGCCTGACAACGGGGGCCGGAGGGAGCGGCGGCATCGCGGGCGTGGTCGTCCGCCTCCGCACAGCGACTACGCTTGACCTCCGTGCTTGTCTTGGCCTTCGACACCGCCACTCCCGCCGTCACCGCCGCGCTGCACGACGGCGAGCGTGTGGTGGCAGAGTCGACGACGATCGACGCGCGGCGGCACGGGGAGCTGCTGGCACCCGCCGTCGAGCATGTCCTGCGCGAGTCCGGTGTCACGCTCAAGGACGTCACCGCCATCGTCGCGGGGACCGGCCCGGGGCCGTACACCGGTCTGCGGGTCGGCCTGATGACCGCGACCGCGCTGGCCATGACCGCCGGTGTGCCGGCGTTCGGGGTGTGCACGCTCGACGCCCTCGCCTACGCCGCGCGGGAGAGCGGGCCGTTCCTCGTGGCGACCGACGCGCGCCGCAAGGAGGTCTTCTGGGCCCGGTACGGCGACCCGCGCACGCGGCTCGACGGGCCGCGCGTGGACCTGCCGCACGACCTGCCCGCCGAACTGCCCGTGATCGGCGCCGGCGGCGCCATGTACGCCGGCGTCATCGGCTCCGGCCGGGTGCGCGGGCCCGAGCATCCCTCGGCCGGAGCGCTCGCCGCCCTGGCGGCCGAGCACCTCGCGACGCTGAGCGAGGAGGAGGCGGCGGAGATCGCCCGGGTGCCCGAGGGACGCGTGGACTCGGTCGAGAAAGCCCGGGAGCTGGCCGTGCTCGGCCCGCCGCGCCCCATCTACCTGCGGCGTCCCGACGCGCAGGTGCCCGGGGCGCCGAAACGGGTGACGGCGTGACCCGCCGCGGGGACACGCCGTGAGGCAGGCCGAGGTCGTCCTGCGCCAGATGACCCACGAGGACCTGCCCGCAGTGATGGAGATCGAGCGGACCACGTTCCCCGCGGACGCCTGGAGTGAGGGCATGATGCGCGGCGAGCTGGCCGACCAGCCGCGCACCCGCCACTACCTCGTCGCCGAGGTGGGCGACCGCGTCGTGGGTTACGCGGGGCTTGCGGCGGCGGGCGACCAGGCCGACGTCCAGACGATCGCCGTCCTCGCCGGCCACCGGCGCGCCGGCGTGGGGACCGCGCTGATGG
>NZ_JBFAOO010000113.1:0-24469 GCF_040675265.1 Microbispora sp. NPDC049633 | reverse complement strand
GCGACGCCGAAGAGCAGGCCGTCGGCCAGTGCGATCATGCGGAGCTGCGCGGGGGAGCCGCCCTGCGCGGCGGCGAGCGCGAACTCGCGGGCCCGGCGCCGTCGGCCGACTGCGAAGGCCGGCCCGGCCGCGAGGACGACCTGCAACAGCGCGATCTCGGTCCACGGGAGCACGGGCAGGGTGGAGGAGTCGACTCTCAGGTCGTAGCGCGGCTCGGCCGCCGAAGCGCGTTCGACCTCCGCCCGGCTGACGACCAGAAGGCCGCGAGCGTTGAGCCGCCGGACGTCGGCCCACGACAGCGGGCGGGGTGTGTCCACGAGCCAGCTGTGCGTCAGATGACCCGGATCGGCGAGTTCGAAGGCGGATTCGGGCAGGCTGCCGGGAAAGGCGACGACGTCGGGCCACATCCCGGTCGCCGCGAACAGGGCGACGCCGACGATCCGCAGCGGCCGCCGGTCATCCCCGGCGAGGAGCGTCGCGCCCGGCCTCATTTGCGCGTCGAGCCTGGTGGCGGAGATGACGGCCTCACCGGGAGCCACGGGAATCCTGCCCTCCGTGAGCCGGAAGGTGCCCAGGGACATCGGGTCGCGCAGATCCAGCTGCCGGATGGTGCCCGTCTCGTAGCCTCCGGGGGCGAGATAACGGACGAACTGCTGTGACACCGGAATCAGACGGCTGCCGGGGAGGAGCCCGGCGATCTCCGCCCGTGTGTACGGCGTGACGTTCGTGCGACGCGCCGCGTGGACCTCCCCTCCCCACACGTCCTGGCTGATATCCAACCCGTGGGCGCCCTGCACCAGCGCGTCGGCCCGGCCGAGTGCGTAGTGCCCGTGCTGCTCGGCGAACATGGTGGCCAGGGCGGTCAGCGCGAAGGTGGCCACGGCGACGGGCAGCGCGAGCATCGCGAGGATCAGCGCGCTGCGTCCTTTGGCGCGCCAGGCGGTGCGGCGCGAGATCCGCAGCGCCGCGCGCAGGCCCCTCATCGGGCGCTCACCGCGCCCAGACCGCCCAAGCCGTCCGTGCCGTCCGTGCCGCCCGCGTCTGTGCCGTCTGTGCCGTCCACGCCGGACGAGTCGGTGATCCGTCCGTCCCTGAGGAAGACGACGCGGTCGGCCCAGGCCGCGTAGCGGGGCTCGTGCGTGACCAGCAGCACGGCCGCCCCCGCGTCGGCGCGCTGCCGGAGCACCTGGACGATCTCGTCGCCGGTCCGGGTGTCGAGGGCGCCGGTCGGCTCGTCCGCGAGGAGCAGGCGGCGCTCGCCGACGAGCGCCCGGGCGATGGCGGCCCGCTGCCGCTGCCCGCCCGACAGATCGTCGGGGAACCGGTCGCCCAGGTCCGCGAGGCCGATCTCCTCCAGCACCTCCATCGCTTCCCGCCTGGCCTGCGCCGTACGGACGCCGTCCAGCTCGCGCGGCAGCGCGACGTTCTCGGCGACCGTCAGCGACGGAATGAGGTTGAGGTCCTGGAAGACGTATCCGGCGCTCCGGCGGCGCAACTCCGCCAGCCGCTTGGGCGACAGTGCGCGCAGTTCGCGGCCTTCGAGGAGCACGGACCCCTCCGTCGGGCGGTCGAGCCCGCCGGCGAGGTTGAGCAGGGTGGACTTCCCGGACCCGGACGGGCCCATGACCGCGACCAGCTCGCCGGCGTGGACGTCCAGGCTGACGCCTCCCAGGGCGGTCACGGCCTGTGCTCCCTCGCCGTGGACGCGTACGACACCGGTCAGACGGACGACCGGGTGGCCGTCCGGTTCGGGTAACCGGCCCGGAGATCGGTCTTCGGTCACGGATTCTCCTCGGAGGGACGGGCGAGGACGGTTTCGCAGTGGTCGAGCCAGCGCTGCTCGGCCTCGGCATGAAAGATCATCGACTCGACGACCAGGCGTTGTGCGGTCTCGGCGGAGGCGTCGAGGCTCCGCTTGGCGCGGGTGAGCTCCTGCAGGCCACGCATCGTCGCCGACCGCTGGGCCCGGATGACCGCCGCCACGTCCACGCCGGGCGTGGTGACGGCCATCGCGAGCTTGATGACGAGCTCGTCGCGCGGCCGGTCGGCCCGGGAGACGGGTTTGGCGAACCACCGGCCGAGCTCGTCGCGGCCTTCGGGGGTGATGGCGTACCGGACCCGGCCCTGCTCGTCCCGGTCGCCCTGGTCGTCGCGAGCCACCAAGCCGTCGCGTTCGAGGCGGGACAGCGTCGTGTAGACCTGCCCGATGTTCAGCGGCCAGGTCGTCGCCGTGGACGCCTCGAATTCGGCCCTGAGCTGGTAGCCGTAGCGCGGGCCCCGGCTGAGCAGAGCGAGCAGGCCGTGTCGTACCGACATAAATACTCAGTATGCATACTGAGTATGCTCCTGTCAGCGGTTCGCCGGGAAATGCCGAACAGCCGGCACCGCGCGGACGCGGCACCGGCCGGAAGCGAGATCAGCGGATCAGCGGCGGATGACCTTGGCGAGGATGGCCACGAAGGCCGCGAAGCCGAGCCCTCCGACGAGGATGGGCGCCATGACGACCGCGTCGGGGTCGGGCCCGGTCAGATAGCGGATGCCCATGCCGATGAACAGCAGGCCGCACAGCAGGGACATCCAGTCCGTACGGTGCACCCGGCGCGGGCGCTCGGGCCGGGACTCACGCGGCACGGCGCACCTCCACGTCGCCGAGTCCGGCCTTGACGTGCAGCTCGATCGTGGGCGCGTCGCCCTCGACGGGCGTCTCCGGCTCCAGGATGCGGTCGAAGCGCACGTCGGTGCCGTCCTCGACCTTGTGGTCGATCTTCACCTCGCCCAGCTTGGCCGAGCCGTGCACCTCGACGCGGGCGGAGGACGGGACGATCACCGTGAGCTGTCCCAGCGACACCGAGGCGTCGAACCTGACCCGGCCGCCCGGCTTGAGCGTGACGTCGCTGAGGTCGAGCTTGCCCTCGCCGATCCCCAGCTCGTACGTGCCGGGCGACTGGACGGAGCCGACGGGGTGCCAGACGAAGCTGCCGATCTTGCGGGGGATGCCGTTCATGGTCGAGCTCCCCACCAGTACGAGGGCCACGATCGTCCCGGCGGCGACGAGCCCAGCGCCCCGGCCGAACCACGTCGCCACCAGCAGGCCCGCCCCGATCGTGACGAGGACCGCCCCCCCGACGACCGGTAGGCCGACCGTGCCCGAGCCGGTCCGCTCCATGGTGACCAAGATCCCTCCAACGATCAGGGCGAGGCAGATGGTGAGGCCGCCGACGAACGACCGGGGACGCCTGGGCTTCGGCGGCCGCGGAGGCGGCGGCGTCGCAGGCGTGTAGGGGCCCGGCGCGTAGGGCGAGCCGTAGGGCTGGCGCGGCTCCCGCATCGTGTAGGGGCCGTGCGGGGCGAAGGGCTCTCCCGATCCGTATCCGTGGCCCCCGGCTCGGTGCCCCAGCGCGCCGTGCCGGGCGTTCTCGGCGCCACCGTGGCCGTACGTGCCCTCCCGCGCCTCGCGGGCCAGGTCGGACAGCCGCCGGTAGCCGTCGCCGGCCGGATGCGCGGAGACGGAGGGTCCCGGTGATCCGGGCGCCCAGCCGGACGGCGCCCCGTGGCGGTCCGATCCCTGGTGGGCCTGGCCGGGCACGTCCGCACCGGGCACGTCCGCACCGGGCACGTCCGCGCCGGAGCCGATCGGGCCGGGGGCGTTCGGGCCGGGGGCGTTCGGGCCGGGCGCGGGCTCCGCGGCCAGACGGGCGACGGATTCGAAGGGCCGGGTCGGCGGGTCGCCGTCGGCGCGCGCCGCCGCGTCCCCGGCGACGGCCTCCTGGACCAGCGTGTCGTCCACGGCCGCCCCCATGACGGTCGTGTCGTGGATCGCGGTGTCGTCCGCGGTCGCGCCGGGGGCGGCCGGGCCGGGCTCCGCGGATCCCGTCGCGGGCGCCTGCCCGGCGGCGCCGGGCGGCGTCGGCGCGGGCGTCTCCCGCAGCGGCGTCTCCCGCAGCGGCGCTCCCGCCCCGGGCACGCCGGCCCCGTACGGCTCCCGCGCGGGCGGCGGAGCGAAGGGCGCGAAATTCGGGGCGGCACGGGTCATGCCGCGCCGTCCGGTCGCCCGGTCGGGCATCGACTTGGCCATCGTCAGCAGGTCGACGCCGCGCGCGTGAGCGGCCATCAGCACGATGGCCAGCAGCGTGCCGACCACGATCGTGCCGCGGTTGATCCCCCCGGAGGCGACGTTGATGATCAGGCCGAACGCGAAGACCGCGGCGAGCAGCGCGAGCACGGTCTCGGCGTCGAACAGCCGCCGGGTCCACTGCTCCAGGTGGCCGGGGCCGCCGTCCGGCTGGCGCATCAGCAGGAACGCCGCGACGTACAGCAGGACGCCGGTGCCGGAGGCGAGGACCAGCACCGCGAAACCGACCCGGAAGAGCACGGGGTCCATGCCCGTGAACCTGCCGAGGCCCGCGCAGACACCCGTGATCATGCGACCGTCCCGGGAGCGGCACAGCACCTTCTCGGATTCGGGCGGGCCGGCTGGATCGGAAGCGGGGGTCGATGGTGCCTCGGTCATGGTCCCATCCTGGCGTCGCCCGCCGTACCCCTGCCATCGGGGGAACCCCTGACTCGTCCCCGACCCCTCAGGGACGGCGTCAGGGCATGCCCTGATGCGCTTATGGCCGGTGACGTGTGACGATGCTTCCCGAGATGTCTGAGATGCCTAACGCCCCAGCGGCGTACCCCCGGATGGTCCGGCCCCTTCCCGGCCGGGTGGTCGCGGGCGTCGCGCAGGGCGCCGCCGCCCAACTGCGGCTCGACCCCGTCGTGCTGCGTCTCGCGTTCGTGCTGCTCACCGTCGTGGACGGGCTGGGCCTCGTGGCGTACGCCGCGCTGTGGATGTTCACCCCCAAGGAGGAGGTGAAGGGCCGCGAGCCGGCCCGCGACTGGGGCCAGCTCGCCGCGTACGGCGTGCTGTGGCTGGCCCTGGCGAGCTTCGCCTGGCTGACGGGCGCCTCCAGCGGCGGGTTCGGCATGTGGCCGATCGCGGTCGGCGGCATCGGCGCGCTGATCCTGTGGCAGCAGGCCGATCCGGGACGGCGGCAGCGGTGGATGTCGGGCGCGGTCAAGCAGGTCAGCACGACCTGGGTGCGCACCGGCATCGGGGCGCTGCTCGTCGTCGTGGGCGCGATCGGCTTCCTGGCCGCGAGCGGCGAGCTGGCCAAGGCCAGTACCGGGCTCGTGTTCACCGCGGTCGTCGTCGGCGGCATGCTGATGATCGCCGCGCCCTGGCTGGCCTCGCTCGTCAAGGAGCTTCAGCGTGAGCGCACCGAGCGCATCAGGCAGGAGGAGCGGGCCGAGGTGGCCGCCCACGTCCACGACTCGGTGCTGCACACGCTCACCCTGATCCAGCGCAACGCGCACGACGCGCGGGAGGTCGCCAGGCTCGCCCGGTCGCAGGAGCGGGAGCTGCGCAACTGGCTGTACCAGCCCAAGCAGGACGCCGACGCCTCTCTCGCCGCGGCCGTACGGCGGGTCGCGGCCGAGGAGGAGGACGCCCACGGCGTGCAGATCGAGGTCGTCTGCGTGGGCGACTGCGAGCTGGACGAGGGCCTGGTGGCCCTGCTGCACGCCGCCCGGCAGGCGATGGTCAACGCGTGCAAATACAGTGGGGCTCCGACCGTCTCCGTCTACGCCGAGGTCGAGCCCGACGAGGTGACGGTGTTCATCCGGGACCGGGGCAAGGGCTTCGTGCTCGACGACGTCCCCGGGGACCGGATGGGCATCCGCCAGTCGATCATCGGCAGGATGGAGCGCAACGGGGGAAGCGCCCGGGTCAGGACCGAGCCCGGCGACGGAACCGAGGTCATGCTGACCATGAAGAGGGAAAAATGAAGACCGTACGCGTGCTCATCGTCGACGACCACCGGCTGTTCCGCTCCGGCGTACGAGCCGAGCTCGGGCCCTCGATCCAGGTGATCGGCGAGGCCGAGGACGTGGAGTCGGCCGTGAAGGCGATCGCCGAGCTGGAGCCCGACGTGGTGCTGCTCGACGTGCACATGCCGGGCGGCGGCGGCCAGGAGGTGCTGCGGCGCGTGCTCGGCTCGGGCTCGCAGGTGCGTTTCCTCGCCCTTTCGGTGTCGGACGCGGCCGAGGACGTGATCGGGGTCATCCGGGGCGGCGCCCGGGGCTATGTGACCAAGACGATCAGCGGCACCGAGCTGACCGACGCGATCATCCGCGTGTCCGAGGGCGACGCGGTCTTCTCGCCGCGGCTGGCCGGCTTCGTCCTCGACGCGTTCGCCTCGACGGAGGCCCCGCCCATCGACCCGGAGCTCGACTCGCTCACCCAGCGGGAGCGCGAGGTGCTGCGGCTGATCGCCCGGGGCTACGCCTACAAGGAGATCGCCAAGGAGCTGTTCATCTCGGTGAAGACCGTCGAGACGCACGTGTCGAGCGTGCTGCGCAAGCTGCAGCTGTCCAACCGTCACGAGCTGTCGCGCTGGGCCACCGCACGACGTCTGGTCTGAACCCCGTCTGGTGCGATCGCCCTCCGGCGTGCGACGCTCGATGAATGGGCCGTGACGTACCCTCCGTCTCCTTCACCCGGGAGGACCGCCGTCGCTACCGGGACAAGGTGAAGCTGTCGCTGGACGTCCTGGACGAGATGCTGCGGGAGTCGCGGTTCGGGTTCGACCGGCCCCAGATGGGCCTGGAGATCGAGCTGAACCTGGTCGACTCCCGGGGCGAGCCGGCGATGAAGAACGCCGAGGTCCTGGCCGCCATCGCCGAGCCCGACTGGGCGACGGAGCTGGGGCAGTTCAACGTCGAGATCAACATCCCGCCGCAGGTGCTGTCCGGCGAGGGCAGCCGCCTGCTGGAGGAGTCCGTACGGCTGCGCCTCAACCGGGCGCAGGAGCGGGCGGCGCGGGTCGGCGGGCAGCTCATGCTGGTCGGCATCCTGCCGACGCTGCGCGAGACCGACGTCAGCGAGGGGACGCTGTCGGCCAACCCTCGCTACAAGCTGCTGAACGAGCAGATCTTCGCCGCCCGGGGCGAGGACCTGCACCTCATGATCGAGGGGGTGGACCGGCTCGACACCTACGCCGACAGCATCACCCCCGAGGCGGCGTGCACGAGCGTGCAGCTCCACCTGCAGGTCAGCCCCGGGACCTTCGCCGACCACTGGAACGCGGCCCAGGTCATCGCCGGTCCGCAGGTCGCGGTGGCGGCCAACTCGCCGTACCTGTTCGGCAAGGAGCTGTGGCGCGAGACCAGGATCAGCCTGTTCGAGCAGGCCACCGACACCCGGCCCGAGGAGCTGAAGGCCCAGGGCGTGCGGCCGCGCGTGTGGTTCGGGGAACGGTGGATCACGTCGGTCTTCGACCTGTTCGAGGAGAACGTCCGGTACTTCCCCGCGCTGCTGCCCCTGTGCGAGGAGGAGGACCCGAGGCAGGTGCTGGACGAGGGCGGGGTGCCCGAGCTGCACGAGCTGCGGCTGCACAACGGCACCGTCTACCGGTGGAACCGGCCCGTCTACGACGTCTCGGACGGCGTCCCCCACCTGCGGGTGGAGAACCGCGTGCTGCCGGCCGGGCCGACGGTGGTCGACATCGCGGCCAACGCCGCCTTCTACTACGGGCTCATGCGCGTGCTTCCCTCGGCCGAGCGGCCCGTGTGGACGCGCATGTCCTTCGCCGCCGCGGAGGACAACCTCCGCAACGCCGCGAGGTACGGCCTCGACGCCCGCCTCTACTGGCCGGGCCTGGGGGAGGTGCCCGCCGCCGAGCTGATCCTGCGCAGGCTGCTGCCGATGGCCTACCACGGGCTCGACCTGTGGGAGGTCGACCCGGTCCAGCGCGACCGGCTGCTCGGCATCATCGAGCGGCGCTGCGTGACCGGCCGTACGGGCGCGGACTGGCAGGTCAGGACGGCCCGCGCGTTCGGCGGCGACCACGAGGCGCTGCGTCGCATGACCCTGCGCTACCTGCAGCACATGCACACCAACGAGCCCGTCCACACCTGGGGTATGTGAAGTTCCCGGATCGGTGACCGGCATGGGCGGCGCGCAAATTTTTGTCGCCTAAATGGGTAGCCAGACGGAAATGACCCGCCGTGTACTCGCCGCCTTCCTGCTAGCAGTGACCCTGCTCGCCTCCTGCGGCACGCTCACCGGTTCCCCGCCCGATCGGGCGCAGCCGGGCGACGCGGCGTCCGGGGGGAGGACGCCCTGCGCCGGCGACGGCGACGACTTCCCCGGCGACATCAAGCTCGCCCGCTGCCTCACCGAGTGGTTCTGGTCGCGCCGCTTCCGGGAGAGCGGGGAGACGTACCGCCCGATCACCCGCTTCGTGGCCTACCGGGGGAGCGGCGGCCCCGCCTGCGGTGGTCAGCCGGCCGTGCCCGAGAACGCCTTCTACTGCCCGTACGGCCACTTCATCGCCTACGACGCGGCCTGGCTGGAGGCGATGTACGACCGGATGGGCGACGGGGCGGTCTACGTGGTGATCCCGCACGAACTGGGACACGCCGTGCAGGCGCAGCTCGTCGAGGACTTCCGCTTCAACGTGGAGCGGGAGCTTCAGGCCGACTGCTACGCGGGCGCCTCGCTGAGCGGCCTGATCCGCGTGGGGGCGCTGAACGCGGAGCAGGGCGACGAGGAGGAACTGCTCACCAACATCCGCGCGGCGGGCGACCCCACCGACGTCTGGTGGGCGCCGGACGCCCACGGATCGCCCGAGTTGCGCCAGCAGTACTTCGCCCACGGCTACAACGAGGGTGTGGGGACCTGCTGAGGCGTCGTACGGCATGCTGACGGGGGCGTCGACGGTGGGGACGGAGGACGGGTGAAGCCTGCGCTGGTGGGATGTCTCGGGGTGCTCGCGGCGGCGAACGTGCTCAACAACCGGGTCGCCAGGCGGTGGGCGCCGGTGACCTCGGCGGTCGCGACGGGGGCACTGCTGGTGCTGGCCCGGCGCGAGGGGCTGACCTGGCACGAGCTGGGCTTCCGGGACGCCCGCGCGGGCGCCGTGTCCGGGGGCGCGCTCGCCGCGGGTGTCGCGGCCGTGTACGCGGCCGGCGTGGCGCTGCCCCGCACCCGCGCGCTGTTCCAGGACGAGCGCGCGCTGGCGCTGCCGCGCCGCCGGGTGCTGGAGGAGGCCCTGGTGCAGGTGCCGTTCGGGACCGTGCTGCTGGAGGAGGCGGGCTTCCGCGGCGTGCTGCCCGCCGTGCTCGGCCGCTCGCTCCCGGCCGGTACGGCGGTCGCCGCATCGGCCGCGCTGTTCGGGCTGTGGCACGTGCTGCCCGCGATGGACATGGCCCGGGCCAACCCGGCCCTCGGCCGCCTGGCCGCCGGGGAGACCCCGGACGAGGCCTGTCCGGAACCCGGCCCGGTGGACGGGCGGCGGGGTGGCCGGGTGGAGACGGGACGGCTCGTGGCGGGGACGGTGGTGTCCACCGCGCTCGCCGGGCTCGTGTTCCACGGGCTGCGCCACCGCGCCGGGCTGCTCGCGCCCGCGCTGCTCCACCTCGCGACGAACTCCCTGGGCTACGCCGCCGCCCGGGTGGCCCGCCGGCTGGATCAGCCCTCGCCGGGGCCGGCCAGGCCGGTCCGGTAGGCGTACGCGACCGCTTGGGCCCGGTCCCGGAGACGGGCCTTGGCGAAGAGGTTGTTGATGTGCGTCTTGACCGTGGCCTCGCTGATGAACAGAGCGTTGGCGATCTCGGCGTTGGACAGGCCACGGGCGATGAGCCGCAGGACCTCCGCCTCGCGCGGCGTCAGCCCGTCCGGCGGCGGGGGAGCCGGCGCGGCGGCCGGGCCGGGCGTTTCCGGGGCCGGGGCGGTGACGGCGCTCAGGAGACGGCGCTGCACGCCGGGGTCGAGCTGGGCGTCGCCGTTCATCACCGTGGTCACGGCGCGGGCGATCTCCTCGGCGTCCGCGCTCTTGGTGAGGAAGCCGCGCGCCCCGGCCCGCAGCGCGGCGAAGACCGACTCGTCGTCGGTGTACGTCGTGAGCACCACGACCTGGGTGTCCGGGAAGCCGGTCCGGATCCTGCGGGTGGCCTCCACACCGTCCACGCGGGGCATGCGCAGGTCCATGAGCACCACGTCGGGCCGCTCGTCAGCGACCAGGCGGAGCGCGGCCTCGCCGTCGGCCGCCGACCCCACCACCTCTATCTCCGGCAGCAGGCCGAGCAGCAGCACGAGCCCGTCGCGCACCACGGCCTGGTCGTCCACCACCAGCACGCGGGCGGTCACGCCGGCACCCGCAGCCTGACCCGGAAGCCGTCCTCCACCTCGCCGGCCTCCAGGGTGCCGCCGAGAAGCTCGGCCCGTTCGCGCATGCCCACGAGACCGTATCCTCCACCCGGCGTTCCCGGCGCGTCACTCGGGGGGTTGACGACCTCCAGTTCGCACTCGGCGCCGCGGAAGTCCAGGCGTACGGCGACGGGGGAGCCGGGCGCGTGCCGCCGCACGTTGGTGACGGCCTCCTGCGCGGTACGGATCATCGCGAGCTCGATCTCCGGGGGCAGGCGGCGTCGCGGGCCGCGGATGTCGAGCGTGCACTCCCTGCCCGTGGCCTCGCGGAACTCCTCGACGAGCGCGTCCAGCGCGGCGGGGAGCGGCGGGGTGTCGTCCCGCAGCGCCGCGACGGCCCTGCGGGCCTCCTCCAGGCCGTTCTTGGCCAGCTCGCGGGCGCGTTCGACCCGGTCGAGCGCCTCCTCGGACCGGTCGGCGCGCAGCAGCAGCCGGGCGCCCTCGAGATGCACGATCTGCGCGGACAGGGAGTGCGCGAGGATGTCGTGGATCTCCCTGGCGATCCTGGCGCGTTCGGCCAGCACGGCCTCGCCCGCCTGCGCGGCGGTCGCGGCCCTGCGCTGCCTGATCGCGTAGGCGACCGTGAAGACCACGCAGAGCGAGACGCCCAGGCTGACGCCCCGATCGGCCGGTCCCGCGGGGGCCACGGGTGACATGAAGCCCATGGTGACCGCCCCGAGCCCCGCCAGGGCGAGCAGCAGGATCGGCAGCGACCGGCTGAGCGGATGCCGTACGGCCGCCGCTCCGGTGGCGAACATGACCACGGCGACGGCCGGGCTGCCACCCTTCGAGACCGCGTCGAGGACGAGGGCCGGCACGATGACGAGGCCGAGAAGAACGGCCTGCGCGCGACCCGTGTCCCGGCGGCGCGGGAACACGGCCGGCCACAGCCGGAGCACGATCATCATGGCCAGGACGACGGCGACGGCGGCCGTCAGCACGGTGACGGCGAGCCGCTCGCCCGTCAGGCCGAATCCCGGTGCGGTGGTCGCCTGCCCGCCGATCAGCATCGCGGTGACCGCCGCCAGCAGGCACCCGCCGGCGATCGCGTTCCTGCGGTGGGCCTCCGAGCCTCCCCGGCTCCCGACCGGGTGGCCGGGAGGGCGCGAGCGGTCACGTCTGAGCACGTCCCGACGTTAGCGGGCCGCCTGGAGACCGGGGACGGCGGTGCCGGGCAGGGCGCTCGCCCGGCGGGCGACCATGAGGAACTGCACGCCGAGGGTCACCCCGATGAACAGGAGCATGGAGCCCTGGGACGAGTTCACGCCGAGGACGGCGGTCAGGAAGATCATCGCGACCCGGACGGCGATGGAACCCACCCATGCGAGCAGCGTCATGACGGTGCCCTGCGACCACGCCACGCCGTGCTGGTCGCGCCAGACGCGGGTGGTCGCCGCCCGCAGCGCGCCGAGACCCACGGCCACGAGGAGCCCCGCGGCGAGCAGGGCGACGGCGAGCACCGGGTGGAGGGGGTCGACGAGCCTGTCCCCGTCGGCGGCGAGCCCGGCCAGGACCAGGGCCGCGGAGATGATCAGGCCGACGCGCCTGGCGGCGGGTCGCGGCGTCATCTGCCGGTAGATCACGAGGGCGACCGCGGCGAGGGCGATGACGATGATCTGCGCTGTCTGCATGCGTAGAACCGTAGGAAGAACGGACGCGGAGCGGATCGGCGCCAGGGTGGAAAGCGGGGGTGGAGAACCGGGCGGGCAGGGCCGCTGAGCGGCCGATCTCCACCCCCGGGTGGACGGAGGGCCCCGGGGCGGGGGTTCAGGCGGTGACGACCCGCTGGAACGCCTCCGCGTACGAGCCCTCGGGGAGGCCCGCGGCGGCGGCGTGGCCGGCGAGCCAGCCCTTGACCATGCCGTCCAGGTCGGGGATGTGCGCGGTCTGGCTCTCGTGCGCGCGCAGCGCCGCGATCTTGCGGTCCACCGTGGAGGTGACGTCGACGTAGTGGTCGACGGTCATCCCACCCGTGAGCCACACCTCGCGGACGGTCCAGGCCTCGAGGCCCTCGTCGGCCAGCAGCTCGGGGAAGGCGTACGGGTTGCGCGCGTCGGGGTAGACCGCGTCGAGGGTGGCGCCGCCGACCGCGCGGTGGTCGGGGTGGCTGGGGCCGAGCCGTTCGTAGTTCCGGTCGGGGCTCGAGGTGACGACCAGGTCGGGCCGCACCTGGCGGATCACCCGGGTGATGTCCCGCCGCAGACCGAGCGTCTGCTCGACCGTGCCGTCCTGGTAGCCCAGGAAGCGCAGGTCGCCGACGCCCACGCACTTGGCCGCGGCGGTCTGCTCGGCGCGGCGCAGCGCGGCCATGCCGCCGTTGTCCACCGCCCGGTCGAATCCGCCCGCGTCGCCATCCGTGACCAGGCAGTACACGACCTCCGCGCCGGAGTCGGTCAGTCTGGCGACCGTTCCCGCGCCGCCGAAGTCGATGTCGTCGGGGTGCGCGACGACCACCAGGACCTTCTTGATTTCCGCCTCGTCCAGCACGAGCAGCCTCCTCATGGTGTGGCACATCACCTTAAACGTGACTTGCCGGGCGAGTGGGCCCCGGATGTCGGTGCGCGGCCATAACCTAAGGAGAGTGTCCACCCGAGCCGCCACTCATCCATTGCTCGACGGCCTCAACCCGCAGCAGCGGGACGCCGTCACCCACCAGGGCAGTCCGCTGCTGATCGTCGCCGGGGCCGGCTCCGGGAAGACCAGGGTGCTCACGCACCGTGTCGCGTACCTGCTGGCGGAGCGCGGCGTCCAGCCGGGGGAGATCCTCGCGATCACCTTCACCAACAAGGCCGCCCGCGAGATGAAGGAGCGGGTCGACAAGCTCGTCGGGCCGCGGTCCAGGGCCATGTGGGTCATGACGTTCCACAGCGCCTGCGTGCGGATCCTGCGGCGCGAGGCGAAGCGCCTGGGCTTCACCTCCAGCTTCTCGATCTACGACCAGGCCGACTCCCAGCGGCTCATGGCGATGGTGTGCCGCGAGCTCGACCTCGACCCCAAGCGCTACCCGCCGCGGTCCTTCTCGGCCCAGGTCAGCAACTTCAAGAACGAGCTGATCGACTACGAGACGGCGGCCGACCGCGCCTCGACCCATCTGGAGCGCACGCTCGCGGAGGCGTACCGCACCTACCAGCGGCGGCTCACCGAGGCCGGCGCGATGGACTTCGACGACCTGATCATGCTGACGGTCACGCTGTTCCAGCTCTTCCCCGAGGTGGCCGAGCACTACCGGCGGCGGTTCCGGCACGTGATGGTCGACGAGTACCAGGACACCAACCACGCGCAGTACATGCTGATCCGCGAACTGGTCGGCCGGCCCGAGGTGCGCACCGCCGACGGCGACGTGGTGCGGGAGGGCGTCGAGCCGTCGGAGCTGGTGGTCGTCGGCGACGCGGACCAGTCGATCTACGCCTTCCGCGGCGCGACGATCCGCAACATCCTGGAGTTCGAGCGCGACTACCCGGAGGCGCGGACGATCCTGCTGGAGCAGAACTACCGCTCCACGCAGACGATCCTGAACGCCGCCAACTCGGTCATCTCCCGCAACGAGGGCCGCAAGCCGAAGAACCTGTGGTCCGACCAGGGCGCGGGGGCGAAGATCATCGGCTACGTCGCCGACAACGAGCACGACGAGGCCATGTTCGTCGCGCAGGAGGTCGACCGGCTCGGCGACGACCACGGGGTCACCCCCGGCGACGTGGCAATCTTCTACCGCACGAACGCCGCGTCCCGGGTGTTCGAGGAGATCTTCATCCGCACCGGCCTGCCGTACAAGGTCGTGGGCGGGGTGCGGTTCTACGAGCGCAAGGAGGTCAAGGACCTGCTCGCCTACCTGCGGGTCCTGGCCAACCCGAACGACACGGTCTCGCTGCGGCGCATCCTCAACGTGCCCAAGCGCGGCATCGGCGACCGTGCCGAGGCGATGGTGGAGGCGTTCGCCAATCGCGAGCGCATCGGCTTCTGGGAGGCGCTGCGCCGGGCCGACGAGGCGCCGGGGGTGGCCACCCGCTCGCTCAACGCGATCCGCGACTTCGTCGCCCTGCTGGACGAGCTGCGCGCCAAGGAGCTTCCGTTATCGGACCTGGCGGAGGAGGTGCTGAGCGCCACCGGCTACCGGACGGAGCTGGAGACCTCGGGCGACCCGCAGGACGAGAGCCGGCTGGAGAACCTCAACGAGCTGATCTCGGTGGCCGCCGAGTTCGAGGAGGCCAACCCGGAGGGCACGCTCGTCGACTTCCTGGAGCAGGTCTCGCTGGTCGCCGACGCCGACCAGATCCCCGACGGCGACGACCACGGCGGGGTGGTCACGCTGATGACGCTGCACACCGCCAAGGGCCTGGAGTTCCCCGTGGTGTTCCTCACGGGCATGGAGGACGGCGTCTTCCCGCACATGCGCTCGCTCAACGACCCGAAGGAGCTGGAGGAGGAGCGCAGGCTGGCGTACGTCGGCATCACCCGGGCCAAGGAGCGGCTCTACCTGTCGAGGTCGGCGGTCCGCTCGGCGTGGGGCGCGCCGTCGTTCAACCCCGCCTCGCGCTTCCTGTCGGAGGTGCCGGGCGACCTGCTCGACTGGCGCGGCGACCCGGGCAAGACCGCCTGGTCCGCCGCGACCTCCCGCCCGGCCGCCCGTACGGCTCCCGCGCAGAGGACCGGCGGCCGGCAGGTGCCGAACCTGTCGCCGGGCGACCGGGTCACCCACGACACCTTCGGGCTCGGCACGGTGGTGGCGGTGGACGGCCAGGCCGAGAAGACGCGTGTGAAGATCGACTTCGGTAGCGAGGGTGAGAAGACCCTGCTGCTCGCCTACGCCCCGATCGACAAGCTCTGATCGACAAGCTCTGATCGACAGCTCTGATCGACAACTTTTGTTCGGCAGGCTCTGACCCGTCTCCGCTCGCCGCCGGGCGCTGCCGCAGTCCCCGGCGGTCGCCGCCTGAGCGGTGGACGCTGTTTGAGCGGTGGACGCGCCGCCCGGGGACGCGGCCGACGGGGTGGAGCGAAACGGCCGGCCCTGGGTGTGATCACCCGGGACCGGCCGCCTGTGGCCCTCGCCGCGCGCGGGGTTCGGCCGCGCGGAGTTCAGCCGTGCCTCAGCCGTGCCTCAGCCGTGCCCGATCGTGCGGATCAGTCGGGCAGGATCACGGGGCCCTGCGTGTCCGGCAGGTCGCTGTCGAGCTCGCTCAGGTTGGCGACCTGGCTCCTCGGCGGCGCCTTGACCGTGACCTTCCTGCCCCAGCCGGCGAACGTGGTGACGTCGGACAGGGTGAAGGTGACCGACTTGCCCTCGACCTTCGACTTCAGGTCGGCGGTGGCCGAGACGCGGCGGACGAGCTGGTCGGAGCCGACCCACAGCTTCCAGGACACCACGGTCTTGCCGGGGTTGCTCCCCAGGCCGGCGAGGCCGTCCTTCAGGCCCGGGCTGACCTTCATGAGCTGCCCCAAGGTGATGGTGCCGCGGTAGAGCGTGGTCTTCGCGCCGTTGACGCTGCCGCCCGGCCCCTTGGCCTTGGTGGTCGCGAGGACCGCCTTGAGGCTGCGCCAGTCGGCGGCGTTGAAGTAGCCGCCCGCGCTCAGCGCGGAGTCCGGCCGCTGGCCGGGGATCCGCACCCAGGTCTTGCCCTCCGGAAGCAGGTCCGCGAAGACGCCGCCGGAGTAGTAGACGGTCCTGCCGATGACGATCGTGCGGACGGGGTCCTCCGCGCCCTTCAGGTCCTCGTCCTCCTCCTTCAGCAGGTCGCTGTACTTGACCTTCTGCGTGCTGTCGGCGGCGGCGATGCCGGACCGGCCGAAGGCGTAGCCGCCGTTCGAGGTGACCTTGATGGCCGGGATGCCGAGGATGCTCATCGTGCTCGTGGAGACGTACCGCACGCCGTGTCCGGCGACGAACTGCTTGCGGAGCGCCGCCACCGGGTCGGCGGCGGGGGCCGGCGCCTGCGCCGAGGTCTGAGCCTGCGCGGGGGCGGCGACGGCGGGCGCCACGAGCGCGGCCGTCGCGGCGCACGCCAGCGCCATGATTGCTCGCTTCAAAGTGATTCCTCCCGTAAGTGCCCTCATGATCGAGAGGGCAGCCCGGAAATCTTCGCGGCTCATGATCACAAGACAGTTACGAAAATCCACATTTCCTGTGAGTTTTCAGCTAGTGGGCCGGTATGCGGGCTGATTATTATTTCGCCGCGAAATGTTCGTAGCGAAAGGACGCCATGGAGGAGAACGCGGCGGTGGAGGAGATATCCCGGCTCTACCCCGCCGTCCACCGGCGACTGCGCACGTCCGGTCGCCTGCTTCCGGGCCGCGATCTCACCGCCCGAATGGTGTCGGTCCTGCGTCACCTGGTGTCGTACGGGCCGCTCACCGTGGGCGACCTGGCCGGGCGTCTGCGGCTGTCGCGGGCCGCGACCACCGAACTCCTCGACCGCGTCGAGGGCCGGGGTCTGGTCGCGCGGGTGCGTGACCAGCGCGACCGGCGGCGCGTCTACGTCCGGATCACCGAGGCGGGGCGTGCCGCCGCCGGCGGCGCGGGCCGCGACGACGCCGGGCGCGACGACGACCCGCTCGCGGCGGCCGTGCGCACGATGACGCCGCAGGAGAGGCAGGGGCTCGTGGACGGCCTGCGCGCGCTGCTCCGGGACGGTCCGGCGGGCGGCTGACCGGCTCCGGAGACGGGGGCCGTTCCGCGGGGAGGCGGCGCGCGGCGGTTACGCTTCGGGCAGCGAGCACCATCTGCGGGAGGTCTTCATGGCAGGCAGGATTCGGGTCGTCGTCGCGAAGCCGGGGCTCGACGGGCACGACCGCGGGGTGAAGGTGGTGGCGCGGGCGCTGCGCGACGCGGGCATGGAGGTCATCTACACGGGACTGCACCAGACCCCGGAGCAGATCGTCCGTACGGCGATCCAGGAGGACGCGGCGGCCATCGGGCTGTCCATCCTGTCCGGCGCCCACATGACGCTGTTCGCCCGGCTCTTCGAGGTGCTGCGCGAGGAGGGGGCCGAGGACATCGTGGTGTTCGGCGGTGGGATCATCCCCGATGCCGACATTCCCGAACTGCACACGATGGGAGTCGCCAGGATCTTCACGCCCGGGTCCACGACCCAGGAGATCGTGGAATGGGTGCGTTCGGCGGTTCCAGCCACCGTTTAGGCATTTTGCCCAACCTTGCCGTACTTGAGGGTTGTTGGCAAGGCGTCAGTGGGACCCGATGACGTGGTCACGCCGCCACGGGGACTAGGCTTCATGCGCGGAAACGCCGGGCGGGACGACGGCGCCCGGCCTCGGACATCAAAAGGGACGGACCCTCGTGGACCTGTTCGAACATCAGGCGAAGGAGCTCTTCGCGGAGTACGGCATCCCGGTGCCGCGCGGAATCGTCGCGCACACCGCGGAGGAGGCGCGGGCGGCTGCCGAGCAGCTCACCGGACGCGTTGTCGTCAAGGCCCAGGTCAAGACCGGCGGGCGCGGCAAGGCCGGCGGCGTGAAGGTGGCCGACGACGCCGCCGACGCGCACGCGAAGGCGGCGCAGATCCTCGGCATGGACATCAAGGGCCACACGGTCCACAAGGTCCTGATCGAGGAGGCCAGCCAGATCGCGGAGGAGTACTACTTCTCCTTCCTCCTCGACCGCGCCAACCGCACCTTCCTCGCCATCTGCTCCGCCTCGGGCGGCATGGACATCGAGGAGGTCGCGCACACCGCGCCGGAGAAGGTGGCGAAGGTGCCGGTCAGCCCGCTGACGGGCGTCGACCGCGGCACGGCCCGCGAGATCGCGGTGGCCGGCGGCCTGCCGCAGCAGGCGCTGGACGGCGCCGCCGAGCTGATCGAGAAGCTGTGGGCGGTGTTCGTCGACGAGGACGCCTCGCTCGTCGAGGTCAACCCGATGATCCTGTCGGCCGACGGCCAGGTGAAGGCGCTCGACGGCAAGGTCACCCTCGACGACAACGCGAACTTCCGCCAGGCGGAGCACGTCGCGTACGTCGACAAGGCCGCGGAGGACCCGCTGGAGGCCCGGGCCAAGGAGAAGCACCTCAACTACGTCAAGCTGGACGGCAACGTCGGCATCATCGGCAACGGCGCGGGCCTGGTCATGTCCACGCTCGACGTCGTGGCGTACGCGGGCGAGGAGTTCCCCGGACAGCCCAAGCCGGCCAACTTCCTCGACATCGGCGGTGGCGCCTCGGCCGAGGTCATGGCGAACGGACTGGAGATCATCCTGTCCGACCCGTCCGTGAAGTCGGTCTTCGTGAACGTCTTCGGCGGCATCACCGCCTGCGACGCGGTCGCCAACGGCATCGTCTCGGCCTTCCAGCTCCTGCAGAGCCGGGGCGAGGAAGTGACCCACCCGCTGGTCGTCCGCCTGGACGGCAACAACGCCGCTCTGGGGCGGCAGATCCTGGCCGACGCCGCGCTCCCGCGGGTCGAGCTGGTCGACACGATGGACGAAGCGGCCAAGCGCGCCGCAGAGCTCGCCGCGGTAGGTGCGTAATGGCTATCTGGCTCACCGAGAACAGCAAGATCATTGTTCAGGGCATGACCGGTGGTGAGGGCACCAAGCACACCCGCCGCATGCTCGCCGCCGGCGTCAAGGTCGTGGGCGGCGTGAACGCCCGCAAGGCCGGCATCACGCACGAGGGCCTGCCGGTCTTCGGCACGGTCAAGGAGGCCATGGAGCAGACGGGCGCCGACGTGTCCGTCGTCTTCGTGCCCCCGGCCGCCACCAAGGCCGCCGTACGCGAGGCCATCGACGCCGAGATCCCGCTGTGCGTGGTCATCACCGAGGGCGTGCCGGTCCACGACACGACCGAGTTCTGGGCGTACGCCGTCTCCAAGGGCAACAAGACCCGGATCATCGGGCCGAACTGCCCCGGCATCGCCTCGCCCGGCGCGTCCAACGCGGGCATCATCCCCGCCGACATCACCACCAAGGGCCGCGTCGGCCTGGTGTCGAAGTCGGGCACGCTGACCTACCAGCTCATGTACGAGCTGCGTGACATCGGCTTCTCCACCTGCGTCGGCATCGGCGGCGACCCGGTCATCGGCACGACGCACATCGACGCCCTCAAGGCGTTCCAGGAGGACCCGGAGACCGACGCGATCGTGATGATCGGCGAGATCGGCGGCGACGCCGAGGAGCGCGCCGCGGCCTACATCGACGAGCACGTGACCAAGCCGGTCGTCGCCTACGTGGCCGGATTCACCGCGCCCGAGGGCAAGACCATGGGCCACGCCGGCGCGATCGTGTCCGGCTCCGCCGGCACCGCCCAGGCCAAGAAGGAGGCCCTGGAGAAGGTCGGCGTCCGCGTCGGCCGCACTCCCAGCGAGACCGCCCGCCTCATGCGCGAGATCATGTCCAGCCGCTGATCGCGCACGCGCACGCTGTCGTCCGCGACCTTGCGCTCCCACCGCCGCGGCGGTGCGAGCGCAAGGTCGCGGTCGTCTCCGGCCCCTGCCGGGTAGGCGCGGCGATGCGTCCGGATTGCGTACTCCTCGGCGTGGCGGCGTGGAGGAGAGCGGCGGGGCTGGGATGATGCGGTAGCGTGACGGGCCTTCTCGATCAATTCAGGACCGCCCCCCGCGCCGTGCTCGGCCGGGGCGGCGACGACGAGGAGACCCGCCGTCCGCTCCCCGTCTCCGGCATGCTGGCCGCGGTCGGGACGCTCGGCGTCGGCCTCGCCGTGCTCACCACGGTCACGCTCATCGGCTGGATGGCCGCGCCCCGCGGGCCGTTCGGCGAGGGCCTGCCCGGCGTCTTCCGTACGGCCTGCCAGCTCTGGCTCGCCGCCCACCACGCCGGTTTCGCGATCCCCGGCGGCCGGGTGGGCCTGCTGCCCATCGGGCTGATGATCCTGCCCGGGGCGCTGCTCTACCGGGCCGGCCTGTGGATGGCGCGCGACGCCGACCTGCGGGTGCGGATGCCGGCCCGGCTGCCCAAGGGCACGCCCCGCGACGTCGAGAACGCCCGCCGCCGCGCCCAGCTCGTGCTCATCGCCCAGGCGGGCATCTCGCTGGCCGCGCCGTACGCGCTGCTCGCCGGGGTGATCGCCCTCGTCTCCGGCAACGAGGTCATGCGGCCGTTCCTCGGGGAGGCGCTGGTCAGCCATCTGCTGCTGGCCTTCGTCACCGGGTCGGTGGCCACCGCCCGCACGATCGGGCCGTGGCGGTCGATGCTGCGCCTGCTCCCCGAGCGGCCACGGTCGCTCGTCTCCGGTACGGCCGTCGCGATCTCGGTGATGCTCCTGGCCGGGGCCGTGCTGGTCCTCGGGGCAGTGGCCGTCAACTTCGCCAGGATCGAGCAGATGTCGGAGGTCCTCAGCCCCGGAGTGGTCGGCGGCCTCCTGCTCCTGCTCCTGGAGGTCCTCTACTTCTTCAACGCCGTGATCTGGGGCATGGCCTACATCTCGGGGCCGGGTTTCGCGGTGGGCGCCGGGACACTGGTCGCGCCCACCGGGGTCAAGCTGAGCGCGGTGCCCATGCTGCCGCTGCTGGGCGCCCTGCCGTCGTCCGGCGCGGCGCCCGCCTGGGTCATGGGCGTGATCGCCGTGCCGTTCGCGGCCGGGGCCGTCGCCGGCGTGGTGACGGCCCGGGTCGCCCCGACCCCGTCGTTCGAGGCCGCGCCCCTGTGGGGGTTCGTCTGCGGCGTCACCACCGGCCTCGTCGCCGGGACGCTCGCCGCGCTGTCGGGCGGCCCGCTCGGCGGTGCGGGTCTGGCCGCCGTCGGGCCGTCTCCCTGGGAGGTGGCGCTTTCGGTCGCGCTCGAGGTCGGCGTGGCCGCCGGCATCTCGGCCGGCATCGCCAACTGGTGGCTGATCTCCCGGAGGCCGGCCACCCCGCCCGAGCCGGTGCGGAAGGCCGGCGCCGTGATCGCCAAGGCGGCCGGCCGGGTCCGGCCCACCCGCGGCGCCCACCTGCCGGGCCACTGGCTGGACGCCACCGAGGCGGAGACGCAGCCGATTCCCGTGATCAGGGACGACTGGACCGACGAGCACGCCGCCGCGGCCGCCGAGACGTTCGACGACATGAGCGCGCGGCGGCCCCGGGCCACCTCCCGCGATTCCGGCAAACCGCGCAAGCCCGCGGCGAGTCCTCCGCCGAAGCCGCGCAAGGACATCGTGGACGAGACCGACGACCGCGGGGGTCACGTCATCTACGTCGATCCCTACGCCTGGGACCGCGACTGATCCGTCCCTGGCCGCTCGGCGACGGATGAGGCGAGGCGGTCCCGCAGGTCCGTCAGGCGGGCGATCTCGGCGTCCAGGGCGGCGATCCGGCGTTGCACGACACCGCTGCCTCCGGTGCAGCCGGGGCTGCCGTACGGCGGGAGCGTGTCGCCCTCCAGCAGGTCCAGGCGGTCGGCGCAGCGGGCGACGTCCTCGATGGTCAGGCCGAGGGCGAGCAGCTGCCGCACCAGGCGGATGCGGGCGATCTCCCGCGGGCCGTACTCGCGTTGGCCCGCCGGCGTACGCCGGGGCGGCGGGAGCACCCCGCGCTGCTCGTACAGGCGCAACGCGCGTGGGGTGGTCCCGGCCGCCGCCGCCGCGTCGCCGATCCGCATGGGGCCTCCTCGCTCAGGTCTCCACGACGACCGTTCCCACGTGCCGTCCGTCGAACAACTCGCGCAACGCCAGCGGCGCGCGTTCGATGCCCGCGATCCGGGCGTGGGGGAAGGTGACGGCGCCCGAGCGGAGCCAGGCGCCGAAGCGCTCCGTCCACTCGGCGCCGGTCTCGGCGTCGACGCCGGTGAAACCGCGGACGGTGATGTTCCTGGCGATGAGCTGGAAGGCGTCCAGCTCCACCGGGGCCGTCGTGCCGTCGGCCGCGGCCGACAGCTGGGTGGCCAGGGTGCCGACCACGACGAGGCGAGCGCCCGGCCGCGCCGCGGCCACCGCGGCCCGGAGCTGCTCGCCGCCGACGTTGTCGACGACCACGTCGACGCCGCCGGGCGCCGCCTCGGCCAGCTGTGCGCCGATGGGACCGCCGTCGCGGAGCACGACCGCGTCGTAGCCGAGCTCGGCGGTCATGCGCCCGGCCTTCGCCGGTGAACCGGTGCTGCCGATCACGCGTGCCGCGCCCAGCTGCCGGGCGATCTGCCCGGCGAGCGACCCGACGCCTCCGGCGCCCCCGGTGACGAAAACCGTCTCACCGGCGCGGAGGCGGGCGATCCGGGTCAGGGCGGCGTACGCGGTGGCGCCCGGCGCCAGGTGCGCGGCCGGGTCGGGCAGGGAGTCACCCAGTGGCGCGGAGGCGGGGACCGCGGCGTACTCGCGCCAGCCCCGGAAGTGCGTGACCAGATCGCCCGGACGCAGGCGGCCGCCTGTCGGGGCGGTGACGACCTCGCCGACGGCGGGGCCGAACAACGCGTCGCCGGGACGCAGCGGGGGGAAGGGCGTGCCCGGCACGCCTCCGGCGATCAGCGTCCGCAGCGAGGGGAAGACCTGGAACCAGCGGTTGCGCACCAGGACCTCGCCGGCCCCGGGCACGGGCAGCGGGACCTCGGCGACGGTCAGGTGCTCGGGGCCGGGGAGGCCGGACGGAACCTCGGCGAGCCGGATCTCCCGTGAGACGCGGGGCGGGGTTTCTGGCAGCGGGGTTTCTGGCATGGGAACTCCCACGGTGTCGGAGGGAACGCGCGGTGCGGCCGCGCGGCCCCGCGACGGTAACCCCTGACCCACGCGTCAAAGGCAAACGGGCACGGCGTGGTCGTCAGGCCATCTCGGCGAAGTCGGTCTCGGTCGTGCCGATGGTCTGGGCGACCGACGGCCGGGCCGCGCGGAGGTAGCCGTACCAGACGAGGGCCACGGCGACGGTGACGAGGAAGGCGAGGACCACGAAGTTCAGCGGCCAGGCCGGCCACGGCACGACGTTGACGTAGAAGACGTACGCCATGCCGACCACGGAGACGATCACGCACGGCCAGATGAGCCGCGCCCGCGCGCGCTCCCGCCGCAGGAAGATCGGCGCGGCGAGCGCGACGACGGCGTAGGCCACCATGTAGCCGTACGTGCCGTAGGTGTCGACGTTGACGACGATCTCCATGCCGTCCACACCGAGCGCGAAGAGCAGGGCGGTCAGGGCGACGGCGATCGGCGCGACCGCGAGGATCGCCCGATGCGGGGTCTGCTGGGTCCGGTGGGTCCGGCCGAGGGACGCGGGCAGCACGCCCTCCTTGCCCATGACGAAGACGATGCGGCCGATCACGTTGATCGGGGCGACCACGACCGCGAAGAACGACGCCGTGACGCCGAGGCTGAGCACCGGGCGGAACCAGCCGGGCATGCCGACGGCCACCGCGAGCTCGTCCAGCGGGTTGCCGCTCGTGCCCAGGTCACCCAGGGCGCGGTAGCCCGCGACCTGCGTGTACGAGGCGAAGATGTACAGCAGGCCGACGCCCGCGGCGCTCCACATGATGGCCCGGGGAATCGCCTTGAAGGGGTTGCGCGCCTCGCGGCCGAGGGCGTCGGAGCTGGAGAAGCCGACGAACCCGAGGATCGCCAGCACCATGCCGACCGCGATGCCGTGCGGCGTGGCGCCGTCGAGGCTGAGCTGGCTGCTGTCGAAGACCGGCCCGTCCCCGGCGAACAGCACGATGACCAGCATCACCGTGATGATCGCGATCGAGATGACCTCCAGGACGAGCGAGATGCGCGCCGACATCCGGATGCCCCACACGGTGAACAGCGTGGCGAGACCGCCGATCACGATCGCGAGCACGACGTTCCACAGCGTGTTGTCGATCGTCAGCCCGATCCCGGACAGGAAGGCGTTGAAGTGGTAGACGGCGCCGGCCAGGGAGCCGGACGCGATGCCGAAACACCCGATGATCAGCGTGATGCCGGTGACGTACGCGCCGAGCGGGCCGAGCCCCTGGGCGGCGTAGTTGTACAGCGAGCCGGCCGAGGCCCGGCGCTTGGCGAACTGGGAGATGCAGTAGCCGACGGCGAGGATGACCACGGTGGCGAGGGTGAACGACAGCCAGGACGCGTTGCCTGCGCTGGCGAAGATTCCGGCCACGGAGAACGCGATGACCGCGCTCGGGGCGATGTTGGCGATGGCCTGGGCGACGACCTCGCCGCCCGACATCGCCCCGCGCCGCAGCCCGTGCCCGTGCTGGCGGTGGGAGGCGGTGGTCTGTGTCATGCGGGGTTTCCTTGTACGAACGGGGCCTCGGCGAGCCGGAGGCGCGGACGGGCGGCAGGGCCCGGACCCGCGGCGGCGGATCCGGGCGCGGGCGGT
>NZ_JBFAOO010000112.1:0-24679 GCF_040675265.1 Microbispora sp. NPDC049633 | reverse complement strand
GTCCAGCACCGGGTCGATGGCGTCGCCGGCGACCTCGCGGGCCCGGAACACGGCCGCCCCGCGCACGCCCAGCCTTCGCACGAGTTCGACGACGTCGTCCGTCTTGTCGTGCGGGGACACCCACACCGCGTCGAAGATCATGCCGAAGTGCAGCAGCCGCAGCCCGTCGCGGAGCGCGCGGCGGGTGTCCCGCTGGTCCTCCGGCACCGAGAACGTGACGACCGTCCACTGCCCGTCCCACTCCGGCGTGGTGGCGCCGAACGTCAGCAGCCGGCGCATGTGCGCGACGATCACGTCGTACGCCCGGGGCGGCAGTCCGTACGCGGTGGTGCGGCCGTTGCGGGAGCTGGCCAGCAGCCCCCGCGAGGCGACCCGCCGCAGGGCGGCGCGGGCGCTGGTCGCGGTGATGCCGAACTCCTCCAGCAGCCGGACCAGCGCCGCCGACGGGATGTGCTCCTGCCGCCAGAACCAGTAGTCGCCCAGCAACGTGGTCAGCAGCCGCTGGGGTTCCGCTCCTTGCCGGGCCCTGGGCAGGGAGCCGGGTTCCGGCGACGCGGCGACCCGGCGTCCCTCCATCGTCAGACTCCTCAGCCGGTGTAGGTGCCCCAGGCGGCCACGTCCCGGAAACGGGCGCCGCTCACCAGGCTCGACCTGCGTGGATTTTACGTCACCCGGCCCGCGTCCGGACTCTCCCGGCGATCTCGGTCGCGGCCCGGCGGCGCCGGGACGACGGTCCGCGGGCCGTCTCCTCGCTCTTCACCGCGGGGGGACGTGGGGACGCAGGAAGCGGCCGGGGGTGTGGTGAACGAACTCCGCGGCGCCCAGCTCCGGGGCCTCGGCGGCCAGGCGTGCGGCCAGCTTGTCGAGCTGGTGAGCCTCGACGTCCGTCCAGCGGCCGGTGGTGACCCGGTTCCTCAGCGTCTGCACCGCGGCGACGAACTCGGCTCCGGTGTAGCGGCAGTGGCCGGGCCGGTCCACGAACGCCTGGCGCAGCATCGCGCCGTTCCCGGCGCGCCGCACCACGTCGGAGTAGGCGCGGGCCTGGGTGACGGTGGGGTAGTTGTCGCCGCGCTCATGCATCGTGAGGACGGGGACGGCGAGCGAGCCGCGCGGGGTGAAGTAGTCCTCCATGTAGGCGACGGCGCCGGGGTCGGCGGAGACGCGCGGCGCCGCCGCAAGGGCGTCGAGATCGGCGTCGAGGTTCAGCCCCGCGCTGTCGTAGAGGGCGCGCACCTGCTTCATCCGCCCGGACTCCCGCAGTTGCCGGCGGTAGTCCACGCCCGCGTTCCAGGAGAAGTTCCCGCCCGCCCGCTGTTCCAGCGGATAGCGGGGAGAGAAGACGGTCGCCATGAACGCCGCGTACTCCTGGGCCTGCTGCCCCGCCCAGTCGCGCGCGGCGGGCTCGGCGGTGCCGGGCACCGACCAGGTGGAGACCTGGGCGAAGGACGCGGCCAGCGCGATGCGGGCCCGGCCGGCCGGCGTCTGCTGGGCGGCGTCCAGGACGGCGCGGGCGGCCGTCGTGCTCCGCGTCTCCTCGTCGGCCGAGGCCAGCCGGACGAGCTTCACCGCGTCGTCATCGGGGGCGAGCAGCGTCTTGAACGCGAAGGCCGCGTCGAGCGACTGGTTGAGCATCGCCACCGGCCCGGCGACCGAGGCGCAGTACGGCAGCGCGCCGTCGATCAGGTCGGGCCGGCGTTCGGCGAGGCCGGCCGCGATGGCGCCGCCCATCGAACCGCCCCAGGCCAGGGTGGTCCTGGGCTTCCCGGCGACCTCGGCGAACTCGGCGAGCGTGTCGGCGGAGGCCCGCAGGGTCTCCTCGACGGCCCAGCCGCTCCCGTAGGGCCGGGTGCCGGCCAGGGCGTACCCGTGGGCCAGCAGCCAGCTTCGCGCGGCGGCGTCGCCGCCGAGGTCGGCCGGCAGGTGCTGCGGGCCGGCGCCCTGGCCGTAGCCCGGGCTGAACGTCAGCACGGTGCCGTTCCAGCCGCGCGGGACCTCGATCGCGTACGTGGCGCCGCTCGGGTGGACACCCGTGACGCTGATGGGACCGGACTGGCCGGACGCCGCCGAGGCGTGTGGCAGTCCGGCCGGTGCGAGGGTGAGCACGAGAGCCGCGGCCGTGAGCACCGTCACGGCCCGGCTCGCCCGATTGATCACTGAACGGGGATTGATGTCCGCCTCCATGGGTGGGCAGCGGCTGCGCCGCCAGATACGCAACAGTTCGGTGGACGCTCGTACATTTATCGCCGCCAATTATGTTCGGCAGAAATCCTACGGTCGTCACAGAAGTGTTGACAATGCTCTGGGGCGTGCTTACTTTGGCCCGACCACCTGCATGTGAGGAGCCTCGATGTCCCGAAACCCAGCGCTGGGCGTCGTCGCGGCGGGTGCCGCGATCGCACTCCTGTCCGCCTGTGGTGCCGGCCCCGGCAGTACCCGCGGCGCGTCCGCCGACGACGGCCGGCCCGATGAGCTGGTCTTCGCCGCCATTCCGTCGGAGCAGAGCGACAACCTCGAGGCGTCGTTCGCCCCGATCGTCTCCGCGCTGCAGAAGGACCTCGGCGTCCCGGTGCGGTTCCAGGCGGTCACCAGCAACGCCGCCGTCGTCGAGGCGCAGGTCGCCAAGCGGGTGGACGTCGCCGTCTACGGGGCTTTCAGCTACTACCTGGCCCGCAGCCGCGCCGACGTCGAGCCCGTGGCCGTCCCGCTGGCCGCACCGGGCGGCGAGCCGGGCGCCTACGCCTACGGGGTGACCCGCGGCGACGACAAGAGCATCACCTCGCTCAAGGACGTCGCCGGCAAGGACGTCTGCTTCACCGATCCCGGTTCCACCACGGGCTATCTGCAGCCCCTCGCCTCGCTGCGGGAAGCCGGCGTCGACGTGGACAAGGACGTCAAGACGGTGTTCACCCACGGACACGACACGGCGGTCGCCTCGCTGCTGGCCGGCGACTGCGACCTCGCCTTCGTCGGCGACGTGTTCATCGACCAGCTGCTGCCCGCCCGCGGCCAGCTCAAGCCGGGGCAGGTCACCAAGGTGTGGACCTCGCCGCTCATCCCCGGGCCGCCGGTCGTGGTCGGCTCCTGGCTTCCGCAGGACGTCCGCGACAAGATCTCCAAGACGGTGACCGGCCTGACCGCCACCGGCGCCGCCTCCGCCGGGCTGTGCAAGGGCAGCGAGATCAAGGGCCCGAAGAACTGGGGCCAGTACGCCGACGCCTCGGCCTGCACCCTCGGCACCTCCACCGCCTGGACGTTCGTCAAGGCCACCGACGCCACCTACCAGCCGATCGCGCGCATCTGCGAGATCACCAAGGCCGAGGTCTGCACGTCCGGTGGCTGAGGAACCCGCCGTGATCGGCGACCCCGTGCTGCGGCTGTCGGAGGTCGGCAAGGGCTTCCACGGCACCACCGTGCTCGACGGTGTCTCACTGGACGTCCCGCAGGGGCAGTTCGTCGCCCTGGTCGGCCCTTCCGGGGCCGGCAAGTCCACGCTGCTGCGGCTGGTCAACGGCATGCACCTGCCGGACAGCGGCACCGTGCGCACCCTCGGCGAGAACCCGGCCGCCTGCTCCCGGAGCCGGTTGCGCGCCCTGCGCGCCAGGGTCGGGTTCGTCTTCCAGCAGTTCGGCCTCGTCGGGCGGCTGTCCGCGCTGGAGAACGTGCTGATGGGGTCGCTGGCCACCCTCCGGCTGCCCAGATACGGGGTGATGAGTTACCCGCGCGCGCTGCGGATCCGCGCGGTGGAGCAACTTGACCGGGTCGGGCTGGCGGACCGGCGGTTCCAGCGCTGCGACACGCTCTCGGGCGGGCAGCAGCAGCGGGTCGCGGTGGCCCGGACCCTGCTGCAGAGCCCCGAGCTGATCCTCGCCGACGAGCCGGTCGCCTCGCTCGACCCGGCGGCGAGCGTGCTGGTGCTCGAGATCCTCAAACGGATCAGCGCCGAGGACGGCATCTCCGTGGTGTGCAGCCTGCATCAGATGGAGCTCGCGCTCGCCACCGCCGACCGGGTCGTGGCGCTGCGCGGCGGCCGGCTGGTGCTGGACGAGCCGGCCGCCGGCCTCACCGCCGAGCGGCTGCGGGAGATCTACGACACGGCGGGGGCCCGCGATGGTTAGCACCACCCCCGCCACGCGGGCCCCGGCCGCGCCGGACCCGGGTCCGCTGCGGCCGCCGAGGAGCGCCCGCGCCCTCGTCGCGGCGGGGCTGCTCATCGCGGCCGTGGCCGTCACCTGGCTGACGTTCTGGTGGATCGGCCTGTCCCCCGCCTCGCTCGCCGCCGGGCTGGACGACACCATGCGGCTGCTGCGCCGGATGTGGCCACCGGACCTGCCCGGCGCCGGCGACGTCGCCTCGATGATCGCCGAGACGCTGCTCATCGCGGTCGCGGGCACCGGCCTGGCAGTGCTGGCATCGGTGCCGCTGGCCTTCGTCGCCGCGCGCACCCACCGCGGTCCCCGCTGGCTGCGGCCGGCCGCCCGGGTGGTCGTCGTGCTGACCCGGGCCGTGCCGACGCTGGCCTTCGCGATCCTGTTCGTGCGGATCTTCGGCCTGGGCCCGCTGGCCGGCGCGCTCGCCGTCGCCGTGCACTCGGTGGGCATGATCGCCAAGCTGCTGGCCGACGCCGTCGAGGAGGCCGACCCCGTCCCGGCCGAGGCGGCGCGCGCGTGCGGGGCCGGTGAGGTGCAGGTGGCCGTCTCCACCGTGCTGCCCCGCGTGTTCCCGGCGCTGGCCGGCATCGTGCTCCACCGCCTCGACATCAACATCCGGGCGTCGGCCGTGCTCGGCGTCGTCGGGGCCGGTGGCATCGGTGTCGCGCTGCAGACCGCGCTGGGCAGCCTCAACTACCACCGGGCGGCGGGGATCATCTGCGTCATCGTCGTCCTGGTGCTGCTGCTGGAGCTGCTGTCGGTGGCGGTCCGCCGCCGAACGGTCCACCACGCGGTCCACCGCGGCAGGGCCGGCCGGTCCGCCGGGGACACGACGCGCACGGCCGCGCTGCCCGCCGGGCGGGCCCCGCACGACGTCGGCTGGGACCGCGGCCGGGTGCTGCGGGTGACCGGCGCGGCGGCCGCCGGGGTGGTCTTCCTGGTGTCGCTGTGGTCCCTGGACCCCGACCCGGGCCGGCTGTCCGGCGCCTGGCCGAACCTGCGCGGCGTGCTCACCGGCATGTGGCCGCCCGCGTTCTCCGGCGACCTGCTCATGGCGGTGCTGGAAAGTCTGCTCATGGCACTGGGCGCCGCCTCGGCGGGCGCCGCCTGCGGGCTCGTGCTGGCCCTGCTCACCGCCGTCAACACCACCCCCTGGCGGCCGCTGTCCGCGGTGGTCCGGGTGCTGCTGGTGGTCGTCCGGGGCATCCCCGACCTCGTGTACGCCCTGCTGTTCGTGGCCGCGCTGGGGCTCGGCCCGTTCGCCGGTTTCCTGGCGCTGTGGATCTCCTCCACCGCGCTGGCGGCCAAGTTCTTCGCCGACTCCCTGGAGCAGCTCGATCCGCTGCCGCACGAGGCGCTGACCTCGGTCGGCGCCCGCCGATGGCAGGCGTTCGCCGCCGGGATCTGGCCGCAGTTCGTGCCGTCGTTCACCGGCAACGGCCTGTTCGTGGCCGACCTGGCGCTGCGGGAGTCGGTCGTGCTCGGCATCGCCGGCGCGGGCGGTGTCGGCTACCTGATGCAGGAGTCGATCGCCACGCTGCGCTACGACACCACCGCCGCGATCGTCATCGCGATCGCCGTCGTCGTGTACGCCATCGAGACGCTCGCCCGGGTCGCGCGCAGGCACCTGCTGTGAGCGGGCGGGCCCATGACGGGAAGGGAAAGGGATTCCACCATGACCACCGCCGCCGACGGCCCCGGGCGCGCCTCCGACTGGGACCCCACCGCGCCGGAGACCTTCGACAGCTCCCACGAGGTCTACGCCGACCTGCGGCGACGCTGCCCGGTGCCGTGGAGCGACGCCTTCGGCGGCTTCTGGGCCGCCACCCGTTACTCGGACGTGGTGCGGGTGGCACGGGACAGCGAGACGTTCAGCACCGCGGTGCAGAACGTCGTCCCGCACGTGCCACGCGCCCAGCGGCGGCCGCCGCTGCACTTCGACCCGCCCGAGCATGCGATCTACCGCGCTCCGATGGACCGGGTGCTGCGCCGCGGCGTGGTCCGGCGCCTCGAACCGGCCTTCGCGGAGGCGGCACGCGAGCTGCTGGGGCCGCTGCTGGCCCGCGGCGGCGGCGACTACTCCCAGGAGTTCGCGCTGCCGTACGCCGCGCAGTGCTTCGCGCTCTTCCTCGGCCTGCCGGTCGACCAGGTGCTGGAGATCCGCCGGATCGGCGTCGAGTACAGCTTCGCCATCCAGGAGATGGACCGGGCCGGGGTCATGGCGGCCGGCGAGGAGCTCTACGCGATCGCCCGGGCCATCGTCGAGGACCGCCGGGCCGACCCTCGCGACCCGGACGAGGACCTGGTGGCCAGCCTGTTGCGGGCGTCCGCCGACCCGGTGCGGCCGATCCCGTACGACCTGGTCGTGGCCACCGTGCGGCAGACCATCGTGGCCGGCATCGGGGCGCCGCACGCCGTGCTGGGCAGCGCCGCCGTCCACCTGTCCCGCGACCCCGGCCTTCAGGACCGGCTGCGCGCCGACCCCGGGCTGCTGCCCGCGGCGATCGAGGAGCTGCTGCGGCTGTACGCCCCCTACCGGGTGTTCGCCCGCACCGCCACCCGGGACGTGGAGCTGGGCGGCCGCACCGTGCGCGCCGGTGAGGCGATCACGATGATCTTCCCCTCGGCGAACCGGGACGAGGCGGTGTTCGACGACGCGGACCGGCTCGATCTGGAGCGGCGGCCCAATCGGCACCTCGCGTTCGGCCGGGGGGCGCACCGCTGTCCCGGCGCGGCGATGGCCCGGCTGGAGATGACGGCCGCGCTGGGCGAACTGCTCGCCGCCACCACCCGCGTCGAACCGGACGGCGAGGTGGAGATGTTCAACTGGCTGGAGTTCGGCCCCAGGTCGGCGCCGCTGCGCCTCGTCCCCCGCCGCTAACCCCGGCGCGGCCTTGATGACGTTTACCGACACGGGCGTCATCATGATGTCGCCTGTCAGGCCGGGAGCCGGGACCGCCGCCCCGCCGCGGCGGCCGACCCGGAGATCGCTCATCTCGTGGACGCGACCAGCGGTCGCTGTCCCTGCCTGGGCGAGCGCGGTCATCCGTGCGGCGGGCACGGGCGTGCCGCACCACACCCGCACCACACCCGCACCACACCCGCAGCGCGTCTCGGTCGCTCCGCCGCAGGATCGCCGCGACAATCAGGGGATTGACATTAATGACAGAACACTGAACGATCGTCTGCGTTGGCGACTTCTATATGCCTCGCGGCAGCTGCCAGGCGCCCCGCCGGCCATTCGCGGACCTCGTCGGGCCCCGAGCCAACACCCCCTGCCCGTCCATCAACCCTGGAGGAAACTCAACGTGCCTGCCCGCTCCATGACCGCGCGGACCCTGCTGGCGGCGACCGTGGGGGCGGTCGTCCTCGCCGGCTCCGGCGCCGCCGCGGCGTCGTCCGTCCAGAAGCCGCCACCGCCGAAGCCGCCCGCGGCCGGCGCTCCCGCGCCCACCATCCTGCCCACGGTCCGCGAGGCCGCCGACGGGTTGCCGGGACACACCGTCTACCGCCCGGCCGATCTCAAGTCGCTGCGGAGGGACAGCCTGCCCGTCATCGTCTACGGCAACGGCGCCTGCGCGACGAGCAACCTGGAGGGGATCACGTTCCTGACCGGCCTGGCCTCGCAGGGATACATCGTCGTGGCCAACGGCGGGCTGGACGAGTTCCCCGTCCCCAACACCCCCGAGAACACGATCGCGCACCCCGAGGCGCTCCTCGCGGCCGCCCACTGGGCCACCGAGTCGAAGCAGGCCCGCAAGCAGTTCGAGGGGCGGGCGGACACGACGCGGGTCGGCGTGCTCGGCCACAGCTGCGGCGGCGTCGAGGCCCTCGCCGCCGGGACCGACCCCATCGTCGACGCGGTCGCCGGATTCAACACCGGATACTTCGCGGAGCCGGCCTTCGGCGGTTACGGGCGCGACCGTCTCGCCGGCCTGCACACTCCGACGCTGCTGGTGAACGGCGGTCCCGACGACGTCGCCTACCAGAACAGCATCGACAACTACGCCCTGCTCGACGTCCCCGCCGCCCTGGTCGGCGACAAGGCCGCCGGCCACGTCGGTCTGATCGCGGGCCTCGAGGCCACCAAGGGCTGGCAGGTGGCCGCGGACTGGTTCGACTACGTGCTGCGCGGCGATCGGACCGCCGGGGCGCGCTTCGTCGGCCCCGGCTGCGGGCTGTGCGGCGAGAACGGCTGGACGGTCAAGTCGAAGGGACTGTCGCTGTGACGCGCCGTAAAGTGACCGCGTGCCTGGCCGCCGCGATGGCCGCCGTCGCCGGGGGCGCGACCGCCGCCGCCGCCGCTGCCCCCGCCGGGCCTCCCGGCGGCACCCCGTGCCTGCCGGACTCCCCCGCCCGCCCGACCTGCATCAGCGGCACCCTCGCGGACGGCACGCCGTACGAGTTCGTCGTCCCGGCCAAGTGGAACGGCACCGTGGTGGTCGCCCTCGACTTCGCCGGTCCGGGCCGGAGCGAGCCCCTGACCGCGCGGTTGCTGGCCGACGGCGTGGCCCGCGGCGGGACGAGCCGGGCGATCACCGGCTGGAACATCAGGTCCGCCATCGACAACCAGGCCGAGGCGCTGGCCCGTTTCGAGCAGGCCTACGGCCCGGCCCGCAAGGCGGTCGCCTCCGGGACCTCGATGGGCGGATTCGTCGCCGCCGGCGTCGCCCAGGTCCATCCCGGCGTCTTCGACGCCGCCGTGCCGATGTGCGGCGGCCTCGGCGGGTCGGTCGGCCAGTGGAACCAGAAGCTCGACACGGTCTTCGTGCTCGAGCGCCTGGTCGCACCGGGACTGCCGGTCGTCGACATCCCCGCCGACATCGAATCGGCCCGGAAGGCGTGGATCGACGCCCTGGCCGCGGCGCAGCGGACCCCGGAGGGACGGGCCCGGATCGCACTGGCCGCCGCGATCGGCCAGTTGCCGGCCTGGGGCCGCAACCCGGACGGGTCCGTGCCGCCGCCTCCGGACGGCGGGGACGCCGCCGCGCTGCAGCAGGGCGCCTACCTCGCGCTCGCCGGTGGGCCCCTGCCCTACATCGGGCAGGCCATGAGCAGCCGGCGCCAGATCATGGACGTGGTCGGCGGAAACCCGTCCTGGAACACCGGCGTCGACTACGAGAAGCAGTTGAGCCTGGCCGAGCCCGCCCTCCGGCGCGCCGTCCGCGACCTCTACAGGGCGGCGGGTCTGGACCTCGCGGCCGACCTGAAGACGCTGGCCGCCGCGCCCCGCATCGCGGCGGACCCGGACGCCGTCAAGCGCTTCTCGCGCGGGATCGTCCTCAAGGGTGACCTGCGGATCCCCGTGCTGACCCTGTCCGGCACCGGTGACCAGATCTCCACCGTCGCCCAGCAGCAGTCGTACGAGGAGAATGTGCGCCGGGCGGGAGCGAACTCCCTACTGCGCCAGACCTACACGGAGACGGTCGGCCACTGCGACTTCTCCCCGGCGGAGCAGGAAGCGGCGCTCGGCACGATGTTCGACCGGCTGCGGAGCGGTCACTGGCCCGCGACGTCCGCCCCGGCGATGAACGCCCGCGCGGCGGCGCTCGCGGCCGACCCCGCTCCTCGGTACGTCCCGTTCACCCCGCCCCGGTTCAACCGCCCCTATCCCGGCTGAGCCGCACGAGCCGCTGCCCGGCGGGACCGGGCAGCGGCCGGGCCGCCGCCCGGGGACACCGGCAGAGGACACGGCAGAGGACACGGCAGGGGACAGAGCAGGGGACAGAGCAGGGGACAGAGCAGGGGACACGGCAAGCGACACAGCTGGAGCATGATCAGGGCGCGTACCCGCAACGGTCACCGATCGTTCACCGAACGGTAACCTTAACTACGCCGTTCTGGGAGGTTTATGCGTCAGTCTTCCCTAGAAGCCGATTTGTCCTACTGAGGTGTCAAGTGACTGAGTTCCTCGCCGCCGTACTCTCCCGGGCGGCCATCATGGTCCTGGAAGCGCTGCTCGTGCGCCTCTTCCAGGCTCTTGTGACGTCGACCTTCCGCGTCACGCTGCCGCAGGCGGCCTGACCGGCGGGACGTCGTCCATCGCGGGCCGGCGCCGCCGGCCCGGCGCCGCAGGGCTTGCGCCGGCGCCGATCCTCCGGATCGGCGGTTCGACCCGGCCCTGCGATCGTTTCCCGAGGGGTCGGTCCCTGCGCCGCACCGGCCGCAGGAAGCGCCCGGTCCGGGCCGGTGAACGCGAAAGCCGGCCCCGCTTGGGACCGGCTGCTCCCCCACCCTGACGGGGACGGGAGCGCCGGGCGATCACGCCCGGCTCGGCGGCTCCCTCGTCCCCCGGCGACGGCCACCGCCCGTTCACCCGGGTGGCGTGGCCTGTCACCTTCCGCGGGATCGTCTCCCCGGGGTCAGTCCTTGAAGGCGTCCTTCACCTTGCCGGCGGCGTCCTTCACCTTCTCGCCGGCCTGCTTCATGTGGCTCTTGGACTGATCGGCGCGGCCCTCGGCCTCCAGGCTCTCGTCGTCGGTGACCCTGCCGAGCCCCTCCTTGGCCTTGCCGGCGACCTCTTCCGACTTGTTGCGGAACTTGTCTTCGGTGCTCATCCGGACGCTCCTCTCGGTTCCAGAAGCTGACGAACTCCCTCTTTCCCCTGGTGAAGTGGCTAAACACGACCTGGCACGTCGCGCCCGCTTCCGCAAACACAATCCCTCCGAAACGGGAAGAAGTGACGAATCGGGCGTACGCTAGGAATAAGGACTAAAGCACACACCTCTGAAGGGTGGTGTGACGTATGACACACGGTGCCGACATCGGGACGCATCCCGACATCATGCAGATGCGCGCCCGCTACGAGGCCGCCGCGGCGAATCCCGTGGCGCAGCTCGCCGACGGTCTCACGCTCCTGAGCGGCCTGTATCTAGCGCTCTCGCCGTGGATCCTCGGATTCAGCGGCACGCGGACTCCGCTCGCGGTGAACAACCTGGTCACGGGTCTCGCCGTGGCGCTCCTGGCGATGGCGTACAGCTCGGCGTTCGGGCGCACCTACGGACTCTCCTGGGTCGCCCCGCTGCTCGGTATCTGGACCATCATCGCCCCCTGGGTGATCCGGGGAGGCATGGCGACCACTGCGACGATCATCAGCAACGTGATCGTCGGCGCGCTCATCCTGCTTCTCGGCCTGGCTACGATGCGGTTCGCCATGATGCAGCGCGGGCAGCCCGGCGGCTTCCGCACCGGGACGCCGCACATGGGACCGGCTCACTGACCGGCCCCCGGCCGAACGGCGGGCGGCGCACCGCCTCGCCCCGCGCCGGCACACCACGCGGGCGCGGCACCGCCGCCCCCGGGATGCCGTAGCCGTCGTCATGTCGCTGTCACCGGCTCCCGTTAGGCTCGTCGTGCAGGAGACGAGAGGACGGTGGCGGCGTGACGACAACGGCCCCCGTCGCGAGTCCGGTGGACTTCGCGGCCTACGGCGACTACACGGTGAAGGCGGCCACCCGGCCGGACGGGTCCTTCGAGCGGCCCTTGTACCGCTTCCGCGACCGCGTAACGGCCGACGGGAGCAGCGAATACGCCGCCGAGCCCGGCCGTTACCACCTGTACGTGTCGCTGGCCTGCCCGTGGGCCCACCGCTCGGTCATCGTGCGGGCGCTGCTCGGCCTCGAGGACGTCGTGTCGATGTCCGTCGTCGACCCCGTGCGCGACGGCCGCGGGTGGGCGTTCCGCGAGGGCCCGGGCCACGGCCCCGACGAGCTCAACGGCTTCACCCTGCTGCGCGAGGCGTACGAGGCGACCGAGCCCGGCTACGACGGGCACGTGTCGGTGCCCGTGCTGTGGGACCGCCGCACCCGCCGGATCGTCAGCAACAACTTCCCCGACATCAGCCTCGACCTCGGCCGGGCGTTCGCGCGGTGGGCCGGGCCGGGGATCGACCTCTACCCGGAGGATCTGCGAGACGACATCGACGCGCTCAACGAGCGCGTTTACGCCGACGTCAACAACGGCGTGTACAAGTGCGGCTTCGCCGAGAGCCAGGGGGCGTACGAGACGGCGGTGACGACGCTGTTCACGGCCCTCGACGAACTGGAGGAGCGCCTCGGCGGCAACCGCTACCTGTTCGGCGACCGGCTCACCGAGGCGGACGTCCGCCTGTGGGTCACGCTGGCCCGCTTCGACACGGTGTACGTGACCCACTTCAAGGCGAACCTGCGCCGCCTCGCCGACTACCCCAACCTCTGGCGTTACGCCCGCGACCTGTACGCGAACCCGGCCTTCGGCGGCACGACGGACTTCGACCACATCAAGCGGCACTACTACGGCACCCACCCGAAGATCAACCCGCTGCGCATCGTGCCCGCGGGACCGGTCATCGACTGGAGCCTGTAGGCGCGACTCCCCGTCACGCGGACGGCAGCGCCGAGCAGAGCCGGTCCAGTTCGTCCTCCGTGTTGTAGTAGTGCACCGAGGACCGCACCAGTGAGGGCAGCCCGCGGGCCTCGAAGTCCCACCGGGCGGAGGTCGCCGCCGACACCGAGACGTTGATCTTCGCGGCCGACAGCCGGGTGGCCACATCCCGGCTGTCGTGCCCGTCCACGGTGAACGTGACGATGCCGCACCGTCGTGCGCCGCGGTCGTGCACGGTCACTCCGGGGAGGGCGGCCAGCCGCCCGCGCAGCGCCTCGGCGAGGCCCGTCACCCGGTCCTCGACGGCGTCGAGCCCGAGGCCCAGCGCGTAGTCGGCCGCCACGCCGAGGCCGATCTTTCCGGCCACGTAGCCCTCCCAGTTCTCGAACCGCCGGGCGTCTCCGCGCACCTCGTAGGAGTCCGCGGAGGTCCAGGTGGCGGCGTGCAGGTCGAGGAACGGCGGCTCCAGGCGGTCGAGCACGCGCCGCGAGCAGTACAGGAAGCCGGTGCCGCGCGGTCCGCGCAGGAACTTGCGCCCGGTCGCCGACAACAGGTCGCAGCCGATCTCGCGGACGTCGACCCGCATCTGCCCGATCGACTGGCAGGCGTCGAGCAGGTACGTCACGCCGGCCTCCCGCGCCACGGCGCCGATCTCGGCCGCCGGGTTGACCAGACCGCCCTGGGTCGGCACATGGGTGACCGCGATCAGCTTGACCCGCTCGTCGAGCATGTCCCGCAGCGCGTCGACGGACAGGGCGCCGGTCTCGTCGTCGGGCACCACGTCCACCTGGACGCCGTGCCGGCGGGCGGTCTGCAGGAAGGCGATCGCGTTGCTGGCGTACTCGGCGCGCGAGGTGAGGATGCGGTCGCCCGGCTTCCAGGACAGGGAGTAGAAGGCCATGTCCCAGGCGCGGGTGGCGTTCTCGACGAGGGCGATCTCGTCCCGGTCCGCGCCGACGAGCCGGGCCAGCGCGTCATAGACCCGCTCGGACCGGTCGAGGACGGCGGCGGCCGCCTCGTAGCCGCCGATGCGCTCCTCCAGGCGCAGGTGGTCCACCACGGCGTCGGTGACCTGGCGCGGCGGCAGCGACGAGCCGGCGTTGTTCAAGTGGACGACGTGCTCACACCCCGGCGTGTCCGCCCGCACCCGTCCGACGTCGATGGTCACGTGAGCCTCCCTGAAGATCCGCGGAAGCCCTCATTCTGCCCGGCGTTCACGATCGTGGTATCGGCCGCGCTCGGCAGGGTGTCCCGACCCTCGTTTCGTGAATCGCTCATCGCATAATGAGGTATGAGCACCTCCTCCCCCGCGGGCGGCTGGACGTTCCTCACCAACCACGCGCACGTCCTGCTGGCGCTCTCCCGCGATCCCGACGCGCGGCTGCGGGACGTCGCCGAGTCGGTCGGCATCACCGAACGGGCGGCCCAGACGATCGTCTCCGACCTGGAGGCGGCCGGTTACCTGCGTCGCGAGCGCGTGGGGCGCCGCAACCACTACACGATCAACCCGCTCGCCCCGTTCCGGCACCCGATCGAGCGGCACCGGCACATCGGCGAGTTTCTCGAGCTGTTCGGGGCGCCGGTTGACGCACGAAACTGATTTCGTGAATACTTGAACACAGTTCGAGGGGGAGTACCCGGCTTCCTCAGCGTCGTCATCACGGCCGCCGTCCTAGGGCGTCCCGGCGCGAGGGTCACCGCAGCTGGTGGCACGGGGAGACCGTCGGCCTGCCGAGCCCGCCGCGTGTGCGGCGGTGATGGAGGTTGACGATGTCGGTGCCCCTGTGGATCTGGGCCGCGGTTCTGGCGGTCATCCTCGCCATGCTCGCCGTGGATCTGTTCGCCCATCGCCGGGCCCACGTGGTGGGCACCCGTGAGGCGCTGACCTGGTCGGGGCTGTGGATCGCGCTCGGGCTCGGCTTCGGGGCCGTGGTCTGGCTCGTGTGGGGGCCCGAGGCGGGCGGGGAGTATCTGGCCGGCTATCTCATCGAGAAGTCCCTGGCCGTCGACAACGTCTTCGTGATCGCGCTGCTGTTCTCGTTCTTCGCGGTCCCCCGCGAACTGCAGCATCGCGTGCTGTTCCTCGGCGTGCTCGGCGCGCTGGTCTTCCGCGCGGTGTTCATCGGCGCGGGCGCGGTGCTACTCGAACACTTCCACTGGATCCTGTACGTCTTCGGCGCGTTCCTGCTCTACACCGGCGTGAAGATGGCCAGGCATTCGGCGATCGAGGTGCACCCCGACCGCAACCCGATGCTGCGCCTGATGCGCCGGTTCATCCCCGTCACCGACTCCTACCAGGGCCAGCGGTTCCTCGTACGGCGGGACGGCGACCGGCAGGACGGGCGCGGCCGGTGGGCCGCGACACCGCTGCTGGCCGTCCTGGTCGCGGTGGAGACCAGCGACATCGTCTTCGCCGTCGACTCGATCCCGGCGATCTTCGCCGTCACCTCCGAGCCGTTCCTCGTCTTCACCTCCAACGCGTTCGCGATCCTGGGGCTGCGGGCGATGTACTTCCTGCTGGCCGGGGCCATGCACCGGTTCGGGTATCTGCGGTACGGCCTGGCGGCCATCCTCGTGTTCGTCGGCGCGAAGATGCTCCTCGCCGACGTGTACAAGATCCCCGTCTGGCTGTCGCTCGTGGTCATCTGCGCCTGCCTCGCGATCGCCGTGGGCGCGAGCCAGTACAGGAACAGCCGCGAGGCGCGCGACGGGACCCAGCTGACCGCCGGAGAGCAGCAGCGGTAGCGCCGCCCGCCAATCGATCTTCCGCCGCGGCGTGTGGATCTGTACCCTCCACACAGTGGAGGGGATGTCCGCGATGCCCGGCATGGCCGCATGATCGACGAGATCCTGCCCTCGTGGGTGGCGTCGGCCGAGAAATTCGGCGACGCGCCGGAGGAGACGCTGTTCCCGGAGGAACGACCCGTCATCGCGCGGGCCGTCGACCGGCGCCGCCGTGAGTTCGTCACCGGACGCCACTGCGCCCGGCTCGCGCTGGCCCGGATCGGCGTGACGCCGGGGCCGATCCCGCGCGGCGAGCGGGGCGCCCCGGTCTGGCCGGCCGGGACGGTCGGCAGCATCACCCACTGCTCGGGGTATCGCGCGGCGGCCGTCGCCTCCACCGGCGTGGCGCGCGCCGTCGGCATCGACGCGGAGACGCACGCGCCCCTTCCCGCGGACGTCCTTCCCACGATCGCCTCTCCCGGCGAGATCGACGCCCTCCGGGCACTGGACGACGCGGACGGCAAGATCTGCTGGGGCAGGATCCTGTTCAGCGCCAAGGAGTCGGTCTACAAGGTCTGGTTCCCGCTCACCGGCAGGTGGCTCGACTTCTCCGAGGCGGTCGTGGACATCGACACCTCCGGCTCGTTCAGCGCGCGGCTCCTGGTCGACGACCCGGCCATGGGAACCCGCGCCCTGTCGGGCCGGTGGGTGGTGAGCGACGGGCACCTCGCGACCTCGATCGTCCTCCCCCGGCCCTGACGATCCCGCACCCGCGCGCAGGCGCGCGGTCATCCGGCCCTGACGATCCCGCACCCGCCTGGCCGCCGGTCGCCGGTCATCCGGCGCGGAAGTAGTGGCCCTTGCCGAGATCGTCGAGCAGCCCCGGCTGAACCGGCCGCCACCCCAGCAGCTCGCGGGTGAGCGCGCTCGACGCCGGGGCGTCGGTCCCGATCATGCCGCCGAGCCAGGAGAAGTGCTCGCCTGCCTCCTCGCGGGCGATCGAGACGACCGGCAGGCCGAGGTGGCGGCCGATCACCCCGGCGACGGCACGGATCGGCACGCCCTCGTCGGCGACCGCGTGCAGCACCGATCCCGCCGGGGCCTTCTCCAGCGCGAGACGGAACAGGTGCGCGGCGTCGACGCGGTGCACCGCGGGCCAGCGGTTGGACCCGTCGCCGACGTGACCGGAGACGCCCCGGTCGCGGGCGATGCCGACCAGCACGGCCATGAAGCCGTAGTCGCCCTCGCCATGCACCGTCGGGGGCAGGCGCAGCACCGACGAGCGGACACCGTGGTTCGCGAAGTCGAGCGTCCGCAGCGCGGTGGCCTGCCGGGCTCCCGGGCCGTCGCCGTGCCCCGCGCCGGAGCCGGGACCACGCCCGTCCCGTTCGGTCGCCACCCGGCCCGGCGTGAGCCCGAGGAGCCCGGAGGCGATCACGAACGGGCGATCGGAGCCCGCGAGTGCCTCGCCGAGCGTCTCGACGGCGCGGCGATCCGCCTCGGCGGCGCCCCGGAAGTCACCGGTGAAGGCGAGGTCGTGCTTGAACGCGAGGTGGATCACACCATCCGACGCGGCGGCTTCGCGCCTCAGGATGTCGAGATCGTCGATCGTGCCACGGCACACCTGCGCCCTTGCCCTGGTGAGGGCGGCGGCCGAGGCGTCGGACCGCGCCAGCCCGACGACCTCGTGGCCCGCACCGATCAGTTCGGGAACGACGGCGGAACCGATCCAGCCGGACGCCCCGGTGACGAATACCCGCATGACGCACTCCAAGTGGTTGGTCGCCCTCCACGCCGGGGCACTCCCCGGCGAGGGCTATGTCAGTGACTGTCATCAAGTTAGCACCGATGTCAGTGACTGTCATCCGGGTAGGATCCCAGGCATGGGTCGATGGGAGCCGAACGCGCGCGGCCGTCTCGCGGAGGCGGCGCTGGAGCTCTACGTCGAGCGCGGCTACGAGCAGACCACGGTGGCGGAGATCGCCAAGCGGTCGGGACTGACCGAGCGCACGTTCTTCCGGCACTTCGCGGACAAGCGGGAGGTGCTGTTCTCGGGTTCGGACGCGCTGCGGGAGCACCTCGTGAACGCGGTCGCCGGCGCCCCCGAGTCCGCGGCGCCGATCGAGGCGGTGACCGCCGCCTTCGAGGAGGTCGGCGCCCTGTTCCAGGAGGACCGCGAACGCGTTCTGCGGCGGCAATCCGTCATCGCCGCCAACGCCGAGCTGCGGGAGCGCGAGCTGATCAAGCTCGCACGGTGGTCCGCCGACCTCGCCGACACGCTCCGGCGGCGCGGCGGCGCGGATCCGGCCGCGAGCCTGGCCGCCGAGGTGGGCGTCGCCGCCTTCAAGATCGCGTTCGAGCGCTGGGTCGGCGGCCCCGGCGAGCCGGACCTGTCGGAGCTCATCCGGGAGTCCTTCGGCGAACTGAAGACCGTGGTCGCGGGCGGATGACCGTCTCCGCCGGCGCGGGGGCCGTGGATTGACGCGCGCGTGTGCCGGGCACCCCTGACACGCGCGCGGCCCTGTCACGCCGACATGAGCACCCGCTTGAGGAAGACGACGCCGTCGATCATGTCGAGCTGGGCCGGGTCCAGCGGGAAATAGGCGAAGTCGCGGGAGACGCGGGGGGCGGGCTTCGTGACGGCCTGGGCCAGCCCGCGAGCGTCGACGAGAGAGCGGTCCCACGGAAGCATGGACAAGATGCCCTCGACGGTGTCCGGGGGCGGGGTGTCGTCGCCGGTCGCGCCGAAGGCCGAGGCCAGGAAGGCGTACCGGTCGCCCAGGTGCGTCGCGGTGATCGCCCCCGCGCTCCACCACTCCAGTCGCCCGTCGCCGAACGGCATCACGCTCTTGTTCCGCTGCAGGTGGAGATTGCTGGCGAAGACCAGGGCCGGGCCGTGTTCCGCGACGGCGCGCAGATTGGCGGCCATCATCGCGTCCCGCAGGGCCGACAGCCGGGTCCACCGGGCCGGGGAAGCGTCGGCCATCCAGTAGTGGTAGCGGAGCAGGCCGGTGGCGGTGCGCGCGTACAGTTCCGCCCGCTGCCTGTCGTCCGCGGCCAGTTGCGGCGCCTGCGTCTCGAGCAGGGCCGCCAGCTCGTCGGCGATCAGCCGCAGCCGCCGGGCCTCGGCGGACCGGCCAATGGACTGGGACGGATCCATGGCCGTGGCCTCGTTCGACCACCGGTCGTCCGGGCCCAGCAGAGTGTCGAGGGTCTCCCCGGTCACCACGGCGCCGGAAAGGGGGCCGTCGAGGAGGGAGTGGAGGGCGGTGAGCGCCTGGCGGGGGCTCGCCGCCCAGTACTCCAGAGGGCCGTCGAACCCGAAGAACCGGAGCTTCTCGTCATGTTCCTCGTTGTAGGCCCGCATCCAGCGCACCAGCTCGCGGTTGGCCGGCGACGCGCCGAAGCCGTGGCTGAAGCCATGTTCCATGACGTGGTCGAGAGTGCCCACGCCGGTCCTGATGTAGTCGTCCACCACGAGGCCCATGAGGCAGTCGCTTTCGATGGCGAACGACCGGTAGCCCTCGTGCTCGACCAGATGCCGGAAGATCTCGTTGCGCACCTCGCCCAGCTCCCCCACGAAGTGCCTGGCCTCGCCCAGGCCGAGCAGCAGAGGCCGGGCGGGAAGCGACCGCAGGAACGCCGAGACTCCCGCGCCGTCGAGCGGCCGGGCCGTGTCCTTGATATCCATGCCTTTGACGGTATCGTTGAACACTCGATGTAAACTTTCGGCCGGAAATCCCCTATCTGATCGCGATGGACCTTCAATCGGTGATGCAGTCATGAGGCCGGTGGACCTGGCGCGCGAGCACGGCCTGTCCACCCAGGCGATCAGGAACTACGAGGACGCCGGCATCCTGCCCGCCGCCGAACGCACCGTCCACGGCTACCGCACCTACACGCCGCTGCACGCGCGAGCCCTGCGCGCGTTCATCGCCCTCGTGCCCGGGCACGGTCACCAGACGGCCACGGCGATCATGCAGGCGGTCAACCGGGGCGCCGCCGAGGACGCGCTGCGGCTCATCGACGAGAGCCACGGCCGGCTCCTCGACGACCGCCGCACCCTCCAGGCCGTCGAGGCCGCGCTCCGCGATCTGGCACCCAAGGCCGACGACCACGTGCCGCAGGAACGCGGCGACACGTTCATCGGCCCCCTGGCCGGACGGCTCGGCCTCCGCCCCGCCACCCTGCGCAAATGGGAGCACGCCGGGCTGGTCCGGCCGCGCCGCGATCCGCGGACGGGCTATCGCGTCTACAGTGCGGCCGACGTACGCGACGTCCGGCTGGCCCACCAGCTCAGGAGGGGCGGCTACCTGCTGGAGCAGATCGCCCCGCTGATCGCCCAGGTCCGCTCCGCCGGAGGCGTCGCCCCGCTGGAGTCGGCCCTGCGCGACTGGCAGGCCCGCCTGTCCGCCCGGGGCCGCGCCATGCTCAAGGGCGCCGCCGACCTGGACGCGTACCTCCGCGCCCGCGACCCCTGAAGCCGATGCGCCGGCGCGCCGCCGGCACCAGTCCGTGGGGAGGCGGACACCGTGTGAGGCCCAGCCACCCTGCACTGTGCACGGGAGATCCTGATGAGGACCTTTTCCCCCGCCCGATATCCGCTCTAGTATCCGGCTATGACCGCGCTTCCGCTCGCTCCGCCGCGGGCGGTTCCCGGCGGCCCGCCGTCCATCCGCGCGATCGCCGCCGGACGGGAGGTCGCATGACCGGGCAGTTCACCGCCGCCCGGGCCTCCGGCGAGGTGTACGCCCTCGCCGAGGGACCCGTGTGGGACCCCGCCAGGGAACGCCTGCTGTGGGTGGACATCGACGCGGGCGCGGTGCACGAGGGACGGCTCGACCCCGTGACCGGCGCCGTCACCGCCACCACCGCGCACACATTCGGCGGCACCTTCGGCGGCACCGTGGGCGCGGTCGCGGTCTCGGCCGACGGTGAGTTCGTCGTCGCCGAGCGCGAGGTCCTCACCCGGGTCGACACCGCCGGCCGCCGCACCGAACTCGCCCGCGTTCTGCCGCCCGGCGTGCGGAGCAGGCTCAACGACGGAGCCGTGGACCCGGCCGGGCGCTTCCTGATCGGCAGCATGGCGCTGGACGACCGGGAGGGCCAGGACGTGCTGGTCCGCCTCGACGGCACGACCTGCGTCCGCCTCGACGAGGACCTGACCCTGTCGAACGGGCTGGCCTGGAGCCCCTCGGGCGACCGCCTGTACAGCATCGACAGCGTCCCGCACGTGGTGTGGGAGCGCGACTACGACCCGGTCACCGGCCGGACCGGTCCGCGGCGGGAGCTGTTCAGGCTCGCCGACGGCATGCCCGACGGGATGTGCGCGGACGCCGAGGGCAACCTGTGGATCGCCGTCTTCGGCGGGGGCCGGGTGGAGTGCCGCGATCCCGACGGGCGCGTGCTCGCCGTCGTCGAGGTCGGCGCGCCCAACGTCACCTGCCCCGCCTTCGCGGGGCCGGATCTCGACGTCCTCGTCATCACCACGGCCCGCAGCGGCGTCGATCCGGCCGAGCACCCGGGGTCCGGGCACCTGTTCACCGCCAGGGTCGGGGTGCGCGGCCTGGCGACGCCCTACTGGGTGCCGCCCCGATCATGAGCCTCGATCCCCGCCGAGGAGACCGGCCCCTGCTCGCCGCCCGCCTGCCCGCCGCTTCCGTCGTCCCGGGCTCGCGGTAGGGGCGGCACGTGCGCGCACTGGTCATCACCGGCCCCGGCAGGGCCGAGGTCGGGGACGTCGAAGCGCCGGTCGCCGCGCCGGGACAGGTGGTCGTGGACGTCGAGCGGGTCGGCGTCTGCGGCACCGACGTGGAGCTGTTCACCGGCGAGATGAGCTACCTGCACTCCGGCCACGCCCGGTATCCGCTGCGTCCCGGCCACGAGTGGTGCGGCGTCGTCACGGCGCTCGGCGAGGGCGTCGACCCCGGCTGGCTGGGCCGCCGCGTCACCGGCGACACCCAGCTCGGCTGCCGTCACTGCGGTCTCTGCCGCGACGGCCTCCACCACGTCTGCCCCGATCGGGCCGAGATCGGCATCCGCAAGGGCTTCCCCGGGGCGCTGGCCGAGCGGCTGGCCGTACCGGCGTGGGCCCTGCACGCGCTGCCGGAGACGATCGACGCGACGACGGGCGCGTTGGTCGAACCCGGGGGCAACGCCCTGCGCGCGGTGCGCGGCGCGGCGGCCGGACCCGGCGACCGGCTGCTGGTGCTGGGCACGGGCACGATCGGCCTGCTCGTCGCGCTGCTCGCGCGGGCGCGGGGCACGGAGGTGCACCTGCTGGGCCGCGACGAGCCCACGCTGCGGCTGGCCCGCGATCTCGGCTTTCCGGGCGTCTGGACCCGCGCGTCACTGCCGTCCCTGCCGTGGCACGCCGTGGTCGACGCGTCCAACGCGGCGGACCTCCCGGCGCTCGCGCTCGACCTGGTCAGGCCGGGTGGCCGGGTAGTCTGTATCGGTCTCGCGGGGTCCCCCAGCCGCATCGACACCCGCGACCTCGCGTTCAAGGACGTCACCGCCGTGGGCGTGCTCAGCGGCTCGGCCGGTCTGGCCGGGACGATCGAGGCGTACGCGGACGGATCGGTCGACGCCCGCCCGCTCGTGGCCGCCACCGTGGGCCTGGACGACGTCGCCGGCGTGCTGGCGGGGAGCCGCCCGGCCGGGGCGGGTCCCGGCCCGAAGATCCACATCGACCCCCGGCGATAGAGGCGCACCGGCGCCTCCTGGACGGAAGCGTTGAGATCATGAGCCTTACCGATGCCGATGCCGCGGCCCAGTCCCGGCCGCGACGGCCGAGACCGTCCGACCCCGCCCTTCTGGCGGCGGTGGAGACCGCCGTCCCGGGGATCGTCCGGGCCCGGGCCAGCGACCGGCTCGGCATGGCGCACGACGCCTCGCACTACCTGCTGACCCCGCAGGCCGTTCTCGTGCCGGAGACCGCCGCGCAGGTGGCGGCGCTCATGCGGACCGGCCTGCCGCTGACCTTCCGGTCCGGCGGCACCAGCCTGAGCGGGCAGGGCGTGAGCGAGCACCTGCTCGTCGACACCCGCAGGCACTTCAGGGCCGTCGAGGTGCTCGACGGCGGCGCCCGCGTCCGGGTGCAGCCCGGCGCCGTGCTGCGTCAGGTCAACGCCCGGCTCGCCGCGTACGGCCGCAAGCTGGGCCCCGACCCGGCCAGCGAGTCGGCGTGCACGATCGGCGGGGTCGTCGCCAACAACTCCAGCGGGATGACCTGCGGCACCCACGCCAACACCTACCGGACGCTGGAGTCGCTGGTCCTCGTGCTGCCCAGCGGGACCGTCGTCGACACCGGCGCGCCCGACGCCGACGCGCGCCTGCGCGCCCTCGAACCCGCCCTGGCCGAGGGCCTGGTGCGGCTGCGCGACCGGGTCCGCGGCAACCGGGACTCGGTACGCCGGATCGAGGCGCAGTTCTCCCTCAAGAACACGATGGGCTACGGCCTCAACAGCTTCCTCGACCACGACTCTCCGGCCCAGATTCTCGCCCATCTCGTGGTGGGCAGCGAGGGCACGCTCGCGTTCGTCGCGGAGGCCGTCCTGCGGACCGTGCCGGCGCACCGCCTCGCCGCGACCGGCCTGGTCGTCTTCCCGGCCCTGCGGGAGGCGATGGCGGCGGTGCCGGAGATCGTCGCCGCGGAGCCGGCCGCCGTCGAACTGCTCGACGCGGAGTCGCTGCGGGTGGCCGCGACCGACCCGTACGCCGACGACGTCCTGCGCACCATGGAGGTGCGCGATCACGCGGCGCTGCTGGTGGAGTGGCAGGAGTCCGATCCCGAGCCGCTCGCCGTGCGCGAGCGGGAGGCCGCGCGGGTCTTCGCCCGGCTGGACCTCGCCGCGCCCGCCCGCCTCAGTGGAGACACCGCCGGACGGGCGGCCCTGTGGCGCATTCGCAAGAACCTCTACGCCGCGGTCGCCGGCGCCCGGCCTAGCGGCACGACGGCGCTGCTGGAGGACGTGGCGGTCCCGGTGCCCGCCCTGGCCGATCTCTGCGACGACCTCGCGGAGCTGTTCGCCGGGCACGGCTACGAGCGCAGTGTGATCTTCGGGCACGCCAAGGACGGCAACCTGCACTTCATGCTCAACGAGCGGTTCGACACGGACCTCGACCGCTACGAGGAGTTCACCGAGGAGATGGTCGCCGCCGTGCTCGGCCGCGGCGGCACCCTCAAGGCCGAGCACGGCACCGGACGGGTCATGGCGCCCTTCGTGCGCCGCCAGTACGGCGACGAGCTGTACGAGATCATGCGCGAGGTCAAGCGGTTGTGCGACCCCGCGGGCACCCTCAACCCCGGCGTCGTGCTGACCGACGACCCGCGGGCGCACCTGCGCGACCTCAAGACGGTCGTCAGCGTCGAGCCCGAGGTCGACCGGTGCGTGGAGTGCGGCTACTGCGAGCCGGTGTGCCCGAGCCGGGACCTCACCACGACCCCGCGCCAGCGCATCGTGCTGCGCCGCGAGATCGCCGCGGCCCGGGCGGCGGGGGACGACGCGCTCGCGCGTCGGCTGGAGGAGGAGTACGACTACGACGCCGTCGACACCTGCGCGGTGGACGGCATGTGCGCCACGGCCTGTCCCGTGCTGATCAACACCGGCGACCTCACCAAGCGCCTGCGCGGCGAACGTCACGGGCGTGCGGCGCGGGCGGGCTGGAAAACCGCCGCCAGGCACTGGGGCGCGGTGACCCGCGCCATGGACCTCGCCATGGACGCGGCCGCCGCGGCCCCGGCCGGGCTCGTGGAGGGGGCGAGCCGGGCGGCCCGCGCGGTGGGCGACCCCGACACCGTCCCCCAGTGGAGCCGCGACCTGCCGCGCGGCGGCACGCCCCGGCGCGCCGCGCCGATCCGGGACGCCGACGCGGTGTACGTGCCGTCGTGCCTGAACACCCTGTTCGCCCCCGCCGACGGCGGTCCCGGCGTCATGGCCGCCGTGCGGCGGCTCGCGGAGCGGGCCGGCCTGCGGCTGCACGTGCCGGAGGGCGTCGAGAGCCTGTGCTGCGGCACGCCGTGGTCGTCCAAGGGCTTCGGCGAGGGTTACGAGGTGATGGGCCGCCGGGTGCGGGAGACGCTGCTGAGCGCGACCGGCGGCGGCCGGCTTGCGGTGGTGAGCGACGCCGCCTCCTGCACGGAGGGGTTCGAACGGCTCGTGGCCGCCGCCTCCCCCGCCGTACGGGTGCTCGACGCGGTGACCTTCGTGGCCGAGCACGTCCTGCCGCGGCTGCCACAGGCGGCGGAGGGCCGCAGGGTGGCCTCGCTGGCCCTGCATCCGACCTGCTCGTCCACCCGGCTCGGCCTCGACGCCGCCATCGCCGAGGTCGCCGGTGCGGTGGCGAAGGAGGTCGTCGTCCCCGAGGGCTGGCAGTGCTGCGCCTTCGCCGGCGACCGGGGCATGCTGCACCCGGAGCTGACCGCCTCCGCCACCCGCGCCGAG